>NZ_JBSGFQ010000015.1:0-162739 GCF_053603495.1 Nonomuraea sp. NPDC004186
GGCGCGCCCACGCGAGCGGCACCGCGACGATACGGCTCCACCTCCGGTCCTGCACTCGTTCCACCAGGTCATTGTCCCGGGCGCGGGCAATTGTGCCCCCGATCAGCAGGTCGTGCACGTCGTACTTCCGGCACGCCTGCAGCGCCTTGCGGGTCAGCACGTCGACCACGGCCTCCTGGAACGAGGCGGCCACGTCGGGCACGTGGATCGACTGCCCGGACGCCTCGCGGGCCTCGACCCAGCGCGCCACGGCCGTCTTGAGCCCGGAGAAGGAGAAGTCGAGCGTCCCGTCGTCGATCTTGCCGCGCGGGAACGTGATCGCCGCGCCCGAGCCGTCGCGCGCGGCCCGGTCGATGTGCGGCCCGCCGGGGAACGGCAGCCCCAGCACGCGCGCGACCTTGTCGAACGCCTCGCCGGCCGCGTCGTCGACCGTCGAGCCGAGCGAGATCACGTCTGAAGCCACGTCGGGCACGAGCAGCAGCGAGGAGTGGCCGCCCGACACGAGCAGCGCGATGCACGGCTTTGGCAGCGGCCCGTGTTCGAGCTGGTCGACGGCCACGTGGGCGGCCAGGTGGTTGACGCCGTAGAGGGGCACGCCGAGGCCCAGCGCGTACGACTTGGCGGCGGCCACGCCCACCAGCAGCGCCCCCGCCAGCCCCGGGCCCGCGGTGACGGCGATGGCGTCGATGTCGGAGAACTTCAGGCCGGCCTCGGCCAGCGCGGCCTCCACCGTCGGCGTCATGGCCTCCAGGTGGGCGCGCGAGGCCACCTCGGGCACCACGCCGCCGTAGCGGGCGTGCTCCTCCATGCTGGAGGCGATCGTGTTGGCCAGCAGGGTGTGGCCCCTGACGATGCCGATGCCGGTCTCGTCGCAGGAGGTCTCGATGCCCAGGACCAGTGGTTCGTCAGTCATCAAGATTCCTTCTCATCATGATCGCGTCGGTGCCGTCGTCGTAGTAGCGGCGGCGGGTGCCGATCTCCTCGAACCCGTAATGCCGGTAGACGGCCTGCGCGCGCGGGTTGTCGGCGCGTACTTCCAGGAAGATCTCCCGCGCTCCCCTGCGGCCCGCCTCGGCCAGCAGCTCGGTCAGCAGGGCGCCGCCGATGCCGGTGCCCTGGTGCTTCTCCAGCACGGCGATGGTCTGCACGTCGGCCTGGTCGGCCGCGGCGGCGAGCCCGGCGTAGCCGATGATCTCGCCGTCCACGAGGGCCACCACGTAGTGGCGCGAGCGCGGCATGTCGGCCAGCTCGCCGCGCATCATGCCCTCGCTCCACGCGTCGAGCGGGAACGTGGCCCGCTCGATCGACATGACCGCCGGCAGGTCGGTCGCGGTCATCGGCCGGAGGTTCACGCCGTCACCCGCTTGGGCGCCCCGGGCACGACGGCGTCGGGTCGGCGCAGGTAGATCGGGCGGGGCGGGTCGAGCGGCGTGCCCTGGGCGAGCCGCTCGGCCGCGAGCGCGGCCAGGCCGCCGGCGTAGGGGTACGGGGGCGCGTCGCTCTCGCCGAGGATCTCGGCGTAGAGCCCGGCGCCGGCGCCCACGACCGGCAGCCCGTCCACGGGCACGTCGGCGGGGCGGTCGACGAAGGGCCCGTCGAGCCGGGTGCGCATGTCGGCGTAGCGCGCCCAGAACACCTCTTTGCGCCGCGCGTCGGTGGCGACCAGGAACGGCTCGGCGAGCCCGCTGCCGTAGGCGACGGCGTCGAGCGTGCAGATGCCGTACGCGGGGATGCCCAGCGTAGTGGCGAGCCCCTGCGCGGTCATCAGCCCGACGCGCAGCCCGGTGTAGGGGCCGGGGCCGCTGCCCGCCACGATGGCGGTCACGTCGCGCAGCGCCGCGCCCGCCTCGTCCAGCACGCGTTCGATGGTGGGGATGAGCAGCTCGCCGTGACGCCGGGCGTCGATCGTCGTGTGCTCGGAGAGCACCCGTCCACCGTCGTGGAGCGCGGCGGTGACGGCGGGAGTCGCAGTATCAAAGGCCAGGACCAGCACGGCTGTCTAGCCTACCCGCCGTACGGCCCGCCGCCTCCAAAAGTCAAGACCAGCCCGTACGACGCTTGAGCCAGTCGAGCGCGACCACCCCCTGCGCCCGCTGGAACGCCCTGACCGTGGGCAGTCCCGGCGGGTCCGGAAGACGCGAGTGACGGATGAAATAGCCGGTGAGCCCGGCGACCACCGCGGTCACCGCGGGGTCGGGATCGGTGAACAGCTCGTGCGGCATCGGCCCGCCCTGCATGCCGATCGACGGCAGCATGGCCACCAGATCGACCCAGGGCGCGCCCACGCAGGCCCACGGCCAGTCCACGACGTAGACGCGCTCGCCGCTGAGCAGGATGTTGTCGGCCCGCAGGTCCCGGTGGACCAGGGTGTCGCCGGCCGCCGCCGCGGCCCAGCCGGACTCGAGCTCGGCCAGCTCGCCGAGGTGGCGCAGCGCCCACGGGTCGAGCCCGCCGGTGTCCTCCTCCAGCAGGTCGCGCCAGCCGTGGAAGGACGAGCCGATGGACTCGACGATGGGCGGCGCGGCGATCGGGGCGGGGGTGAGCTCGGCCGACATCCGCCTGACGGCGTCGAGCACCCGGTCGAGCTGGTCCCGCCGCCAGGGCAGCTCGGGAGGCGCGCCCTCGACGTCCTCGAAGACCAGCGCGACCCAGCCCTCCAGCTCGAAGCCGGTCAGCAGCCTGGGCGCGGGCACGGAGTCCGGCAGCGCGGCGGCGATCTCCAGCTCGGCGCGGTAGATGCGGACGCTGTCGGCGTTCGGCTCGGGGCCGACGGCCTTGACGAAGGCGCGCCTGCCGTTCTCCGCGCGCAGGCGGACCGCCGCCGCCGGCGAGAAGCCGCCGGGCTGGGTGACCGCCTCGGCCACGCGCGCCCCGAGGAAGCCCTCGACCGCCGCGCGCACCTGCGGGTGCACGCACCTCCAGGGCAGGCGTACGCCGGACGCGGGCGGGCTGGTGTTCACACTCACGCGTCCATGATCCCGGACGAGGGGAAGGGGATCGCAAACCGTTTTTCAGGCGCGGGAGGCGTACACGATGATGTTGTCCAGGTATTCGCCCTTGGCGTAGTCGAACTTGCCGCCGCAGGTGACCAGCTTGAGGCCGTCCTCCAGGTACACGCGCCTGGTGGGGAAGCTGTCCTTGTGCACCTGCTCGATGTGGTCGACCTTGAAGCTCACGACCTTGCCGTCGCTGCGCTCGACCTTGACGGTCTCGCCCTTGCGTAACTGCCTGAGCTTGTAGAACACGGCAGGGGCCGTCTTGGTGTCGACGTGGCCGATGATCACCGAGGCGCCCTTCTCGCCGGGCACGGCGCTGCCGGAGTACCAGCCGGCCACCTTCGGCTTCTCGTACGGGGGCAGCTCGACCTCGCCGTCCTTCGATAAACCGAGCTTCATCAGCGGTGCGTCGACGTCGATCGAGGGGATGTCGATGCTCTCGGGCACGATCGACGCGGTGGGCGTGGTGCCGGTCTGCATGCTCTTGCCGAACGCGACCAGCAGCAGGCCCGTGGCGGCGCCGGCGAGCACCACCCGTCCAGGTCGGGCCATCGCTACGCCTTGCGGCGCTTGACCGCGAAGCCGATGCCCGCGACCAGGGCGAGGCCGACCAGCACGCCCGCGGGGCCGATCGGGATCGAGGAGTCGTCGCTCGCGTCCATCCCGTACGTGCCGCCGCCGCCCGCCTTGGGCGCCTTGCTCGGCACGGTGGACGGCACGGCCTCGGCCGCGGCGACCCTGAGGGTGGCCCGGCCCAGGTCGTTGGTGCCGTCGCACTTGACGTCGACCCGGTAGGAGCCGCGCCGGACCGTTCCCGAGACCTGCGCCTCGCCGCGCACCCAGGGCGAGCCGTTGGCGGACGTGGCGGTCGCGGTGGGGGTCGCCGAGGCCCCGGCGACCGGGTTGAGCACGACGCCGTTGACGAACGCGCGCGAGGTCCCGGTGCCGGTGTGCGCCGGGCCGCCGGTCGGCACGGGGCAGTTGGCCAGGATCCACACCTTGGAGGTCTCGCCCGCGGTGACGCGGTCGGGGTTGAGCTGGACCGAGATGGTCTGCCTGTTGGTCGAGGGCCGCGGGCTGCCCGTGGCGGTGGCGGCCGGGGCGGCGGTGCCGCTGGCTGTGGGGCTGGGCGTGGCTGTGCCTGTTGGATTTGCATCAGCGGAGGCCGTGCAGCCGGTCAGACCGACCATCACGATGGCTCCCGCGTACGCGACTCGCCTGACCCTGAGCACCGGCCGCACCCCACTCCGCCGTCGTACCACCCAGCATCCATCAGAAATATGGATGTCGCCCCTCCTGATACCCAGAAAATCTGGGCCAATCCCTGACCAACGATCATGATTTATGTCATTGGCCTGGTACGTCAAGGGTGCCAGTATTGCCGAAAATTGACGGCGGTTTTAGTCTTCCAGCGGCTCAGACGGCGTGTCGGCCCATCGCGGACCCACGCCGCGCAGGGTGACAATGCGGGCCTCCTCGCCCGCCTCGCGGTCGATGTGGATCTCCAGCCGGTCTTCGGCCAGCCCCTCGACCAGCCCCTCGCCCCACTCCACGACAGTGACGGACTCTTCCAGCGAGGCGTCCAGGTCGAGGTCGTCGACCTCCAGGTCGCCGCCGAGCCGGTAGGCGTCCGCGTGCACGAGCGGCGGCCCCTGGCGCAGCGAAGGATGCACCCGGGCGATCACGAACGTGGGCGAGGTGATCGGGCCGCGTACCTTGAGCCCTTCGGCGATGCCCTGCACGAGCGTGGTCTTGCCGGCGCCGAGCGCGCCCGACAGGACGAGCAGGTCTCCGGCGCGCAGCTGCCCGGCCAGGCGGGCGCCGTACGCGCGCATGTCCTCGGCGGTCGCCAGCCTCACTGCATCTCCACCCTCTTGATCAGGTCGCGCAGCGCGTCGTTGACGGCGCCCGGCCGCTCCAGCTGGATGAGGTGGGACGTGTCAGGCACCTCGGTGAGCTGCGCCTTGGGCAGCGCGGCGGCGATGGCCTTGCTGTGGTCGGGCGGGGTGAGCCAGTCGCGCTCGCCCACCATGATCGCGGTGGGCACCTGGTCGAGGACGTCGAGCGCGGAGAGCTTGTCGTGGTTCATCAGCGCCGGGTAGAAGTCGGCGAACACCTCGGTCGGCGTGGCCCTGATCATCGACTCGGCGAAGTCGACCACGGTCGGGCTGACGTTCTTGGAGTCGCCGAAGCCCATGTAGCGGGTCATCAGGAACGCGATGTCGCTGCCCGCGTGGCGGGTGCGGTCGACGAGGGCGCCGCCCTTGCCCAGGATCGAGATCGTGGACGGGGCGATCTTGTGCACCGCCTTGGACACCATCGCCGGCATGCCCAGCGTGAGCTCGGCCAGCTTGCCCGCCGAGGTCGCGATGAGCGCGACGCCGCGGATCTTGTCCGCGAACAGCTCGGGGTGGCTGTCGGCCAGCGCCATGATCGTCATGCCGCCCATGGAGTGGCCCACCAGCACGCACGGGCCCGGCACGAACTTCTCGATCACCTCGGCCAGGTCGGCGCCCAGCCGGTCGATCGTGCTGCCGTCGGCGCCCGCGCGCTGCGAGCGCCCGTGCGAGCGCTGGTCCCACAGCACCATGCGGTAGTTTTCGCGCAGGTCCTTGCGCTGGTAGTGCCAGGACTCCAGGTTGAGGCAGTAGCCGTGGCAGAAGACGACGGTCAGCTCGGCGTCCTCAGGTCCGTCGATCTCAAGGTGCAGCGCCTTGCCGTCTGAGGTGACGAGCGTGCGCTCCCTGCCCCGCAGCTCGCCGAACGGCTCGCTGGCCTCGGTGTCGGGGCGCAGCCTGATCCTGCCGACCGCGTACCGCTTGGCCAGCGCCGCCGCCGCGACGCCGGCGGAAGCCGCACCGACGAGCGCGCCGGCGATGCCTACCCTGCGCCGTGTTGTCGTCGTCATCTCCCCGATCCTTCTCCGCTCATGCCCGCCGCGAAGTGCCCGTCGTCACTCCGAGCGCCTGTGCTCGTAGACCCGCGGCACGCGCGACCCGATCCTGGTCACGATCTCATGCGTGATCGTGCCGAGATTATCCGCCCACTCCTGAGCGGTCGGCTCGCCCCCGTCACCGGGCCCGAACAGCACGACCTCGTCGCCCGCCGACAGGGGGTCGTCGCCCATGTCGATCATGAACTGGTCCATGCACACCCGGCCCGCGATCAGTCTGCGCCGCCCGCCGGCCAGCACCTCGACCCGCCCCGTGGCGTGCCTGAGGATCCCGTCGGCGTATCCGAGCGGCACGAGACCGAGGGTGGTCTCGCGGTCGGTGACGTACAGGTGAGCGTATGACACGCCCGAGCCCTCCGGAACCCGCTTGACCAGCCCGGCCTGCGCCACGAGCGTCATCGCCGGCCTGAGCCCGAAGTCGCCCAGCTCGGGGATGGGGCTCAGGCCGTACATCGCGATGCCGGGCCTGACCAGGTCGTAGCGGGCCTCTGGAAGCGTCACGGTGGCCGCGGAGTTGGCGAGGTGCCGGATCACGTGGGAGCCCGCCGCCCCGGCCCGCTCGGCCAGCTTCAGCGCCGTTCTGAACGCCTCCTGCTGCTGCTCGATCGACGGGTGGCCGGGGATGTCGGCGCAGGCGAAGTGGGACCAGAGGCCGACGATCTCGACGACGCCCTCGGCCTGGAGCTTCAGCGCCCCGTCGAGGAGCCCCTGCCAGGCGGCCAGCGGCGAGCCGCCCCTGCTCATGCCGGTGTCGGCCTCCAGGTGGAGCCTGGCCGTGCGCCCCGTGCGGCGGGCGGCGGCCTCGATCTCGCCGAGCAGCCCCGCGTCGGAGGCCGACAGCTCGATGTCCTTGTCGAGGGCCTCGTCCAGCGGCTCGCCGGGGGTGATGAGCCACGACAGGATCGGCGCGGTCACCCCGCCCGCGCGCAGCTCGAGCGCCTCCCGGACGAACGCGGTGCCCAGCCGGCTCGCGCCTCCCTCGATGACGGCCTCGGACGCCGGCACCAGCCCGTGCCCGTACGCGTCGGCCTTGACGGCGCCCATCAGCTCCGCGCCGCCGGCCCGCTCCTTGAGCAGGGCCACGTTGTGCCTGATCGCGGCCAGATCGACCCGCGCCTGGGCCGGTGTGGCCATCGAGGAGTACATCCTTCCAGTGTGGCAGCTCACGCGGGTGGTCGAGCGCGATTTCCGCTCCCGGCCACCCCTACGACGAGCGGCCCCCGCCGGTCACCGCGCGGATGGCCGCCGGCACCTCAGCGGCCACGTCGGCCGCGGTCAGCGGCGCGCCCTCGGCGGCCCGCCACCCGGCGAGCCCGTGCAGGAACGCCCCGCAGGACGCCGCGTCGTAGCAGCTCAGCCCCTGGGCGAGCAGCGCCCCGGCCACCCCCGCCAGCACGTCGCCGGTCCCCCCGGTGGCCAGCCAGGACGTGCCCGTGACGTTCGCCCGGACCGGCCGCGACTCCTCGGCCACCACCGTGGTGGAGCCCTTGAGCAGCACGGTCACGCCCAGCTCGGCCGCGGCCCGGCGGACGTGCTCCAGCCGGGCGGCCTCGATGGCGGCCCGGTCGGCGCGGATGAGCCGCGCCAGCTCTCCGGCGTGCGGCGTGATCAGGACGGGCGCCGACCGCCGCAGCAGCCCGCGGTCCCGGGCCACCAGCGTCAGTGCGTCGGCGTCGATCAGCACGGGCACGTCGGACGCCAGCACCTGGGCGGCCACCTCGTGGGCCCACTCCCCGGTGCCCAGCCCTGGCCCGAGCACCCACGCCTGCACCCGGCCCACGTCTTCGAGGGAGGGCCGGTCCAGCTCGGTGACGACGGCCTCCGGCCAGTGCGCGCGCACCTGGGCGACCGGCGCGCCGGGGCCCGCGTACCGCACCATGCCGGCCCCCGCCCGCAACGCGCCGCCCACGGCCAGCACGGCCGCGCCGGTGAACAGGTCGCTCCCCGCGGCGACGCCCAGCACGCCCCTGCGGTACTTGTCGGACTCGTTGCCGGGCCGCGGCAGCAGGACGTCCACGTCGCCGCCGGTCAGCGCCGCGACGTCGGGATCGGGCAGATGGGCCCCGAGCCCGATGTCCACCAGCTCGACCCTGCCCGCGTGCTCGGCGCCGGGATCGACGAGCAGGCCCGTCTTGTACGCCCCCATGGTCACGGTCACCCGGGCCCGCACCGCGAGGCCCTCCACCCGGCCGCTGCTCGCGTCCACACCGCTCGGCACGTCCACCGCGACGATCGGCCCGCGGGCCGCGTTCGCCTCCTCGACGAGTGTCCGGTACGGCTCCCGCAGCGCCCCTGAGGCCCCGATCCCGACGAGCCCGTCGATGATCAGGTCCGCGCGCTCCAGGGCGTCCCGCTCGACGACCCGCCCGCCGGCCTGCCTGAGCGCGGCGAGCCCGGCCTCGTGCGTCTTGGACCCGGCAAGGACCGCGCCCACCCACGCCCCGCGCCTGGCCAGCCGCTCGCCCGCGTAGAGCGCGTCACCGCCGTTGTCGCCGCTGCCGACGAGGAGCACGACGCGTTTGCCGTAGACCCTGCCCAGGAGGTCGGCGCAGACGGCGGCGAGCCCGGTGGCGGCCCGTTGCATGAGCGTGCCCTCGGGCAGCCGCGCCATCAGCTCGTGCTCGGCGCCCCGGATCTGGTCGGCGGTGTAGGCAGTCTTCACGATCCGAAGCTATCCCTCCGCGATCACGTAGGCCACGGCCACGCCCGCGTCGTGGCTGAGCGAGACGTGCCAGCGCTTGACCCCGAGGTCGTAGGCGACCTCCGCGGCCTTGCCGGTGATCCGCAGCTCGGGCTTGCCGTGCTCGTCGCGGCGCACCTCGGCCTCCAGGTGGGCCATCCCCCTGGGCGCGCCGAGCGCCTTGGCCACGGCCTCCTTGGCGGCGAACCTGGCGGCCAGCGACCGCACCGGCAGCTCTATCTCGGCCTCGGTGAACAGCCGCTCCTTGAGCTGCGGCGTGCGCTCCAGCGCAGCCTCGAAGCGGTCGATGTCCACGACGTCAACGCCGATGCCAAGGATCATGACCCCAGCGTACTCAGAACAGCCCGCGCTCCCACGGACCCCAGATCGCGAATGACCTGCCCTGTTTCGCCTGGACGTTGACATAGAGGGTGTGGCCGCCGGGTCCGAACGTCGAGCCCGCGAACTCCGCCCCCGGGTCGTCGGGGATCGGCTCCAGGCGGCAGAAGTCGAAGATCTGCCCCGCCTTCGTGAGCCCGCGCAGGTAGTTGTCGCCGTCGCCGTCCTCGCACAGCACGAGCGTGCCGCGCCTGCTGGCCGTCACGTTGTCGGGCAGGTCGAGCACCGCCGAGCGCGGCGACTCGTAGGCGAGCCTGAGCCGCCCGCTCCACGTCTCGTACGCCCACACCTGTCCCCGCCCCTTGCCGAACCCGGAGGGCGGCGTGTCGCCGGCCGCCGTGGCCCCGCCCTGGGTGGAGACGAAGTACACGACCCCCTGGTGGAAGACGGCCCCCTCCAGCCGGGAGAAGATCGCCGCGCCCTGCTCCCGCCCTTGGCTGCCCACGGCCTGGACGGCCTGGTCGTAGGCGGGCCTGCCGGTGAAGGTCGGATCGGGGTCCTCGATGTCCACCCAGACGGTCTCGTACGTGGCCGCGGGCTGCTGCCCCACGGACAGGTCCTTGCGCTTGGCGCCCTTGACGGCCAGCATCTGCAGCCGCCCGCCGTCGAGCAGCCGCCCGGCCTGGACGGGGTGCTTCGGCGGCAGGTAGCGGTAGAAGCCGGAGGGGTAGGAGAAGTTGTCCTCGGTCATGTAGAGCGCGCCCGTGGAGGGGTCGAACGCCACCGACTCGTGCGGGAACCGGCCGGCCGACTTGATCGGCCTGGCGGTGGCGGCGCGGTTGACCGGCACCTCGAAGATGTAGCCGTGCTTGCGGGTGAGCTTGGCGTTGTCGCCGCCGGAGAAGTCGTCGGCCACGTCGGGCCCGTTGACCGTCTCCTCGCAGCTCACCCAGGCCCGCCACGCCATGGGGCCGCCCGAGCAGTTCATCATGGTGCCGTTGAGCGAGGGGGCGGCCTGGATCACCTCTCCGTAGCGCGTGACGCGCAGCGTGGAGGTGCCGCCCCCGGCCATCGGGTCGTACGCCCTGGCCCTGTCGCCGAACGCGCCGACGGGGCCGTTGACCTCGTGGTTGCGGATCAGGATCGCGCTGTCCTTGGGGCCGGAGAACGCCGCCATGCCGTCGTGCCTGCCCGGCACGGCCGACCCGTCGCTGAACTTCTCGCCGGCGGCGCTGAACGAGCGATATTTGAAGCCTTCGGGCAGGTGCAGCCGCACCTTCCCGTCACGCAGGTCCGGCACGGGCTTCAGCCGCCCGTAACCCCCCTGCACCGGCTTGACACCCCCTTGCACTCCCGCGCACGCGACTCCGGCGAAGGGGCCGGCGACGGCGATCACGTTCGTGATGAAGCGACGACGGTCCATCAGACCTCCCAGCCCTGCACAGTAGCCGCCGACACCTGTTCATACGCGTGATTCGGCAAGACGGATCTTCCTTCCCCGAACTGAGTCTCGGTAATCCCACGTGTTTGTCCACAGGCTGTGGATCTCGCTGCGCGCACCCGGCCATGATCCGGTTCACCGCTCCTCGCTACGCTGCCAAGGTGAACAACGGCTACGTGGAACTGAGCAGGGAGCAGTGGAGCGAGCTCCGCAAGAACACGCCCTTGACTCTCACCGCAGACGAGCTGGAAGAGCTTCGCGGCCTCGACGACCCCATCGACCTCACTGAAGTCACGGACATCTATCTCCCCCTGACCCGGCTGCTGAACCTGCACTTCACCGGATCCAAAGAGCGCAGCAGCGTGCTGAGCGCGTTCCTCGGTCATCCCGAGCAGCGCGTGCCGTACATCCTGGGCATCGCGGGCAGCGTCGCGGTCGGCAAGTCGACGACGGCGCGGCTCCTGCACACCCTGCTGGCCCGCTGGCCCGAGCACCCGCACGTGGAGCTGATCACCACCGACAGCTTCCTCTACCCGAACGCGGTGCTGGAGGCCAAGGGGATCATGCACCGCAAGGGCTTCCCGGAGAGCTATGACCGCAGGGCGCTGGTCAGGTTCGTGGCGGAGGTGAAGGCCGGGGCGGCGGAGGTGCGCGCGCCGATCTACAGCCACCTGGAGTACGACATCGTGCCCAAGGAAAGCCAAGTCGTGAAAAGTCCGGATATCTTGATCATCGAGGGGCTCAACGTCCTCCAGCCGGCCCCGCCCACGTCCCTCGCGGTCAACGACTACTTCGACTTCTCCATCTACGTGGACGCCAAGGTCGAGGACATCCGCACCTGGTACGTCGACCGCTTCCACAAACTCCGCCGCACCGCCTTCGAGGACCCGAAGTCGTACTTCCGGTACATCGCGGAGCTCTCGTACGAGGAGGCCACGGCCTTCGCGGTCAACGTCTGGCGCGACATCAACGAGCGCAACCTGGTCGAGAACATCGCCCCCACAAGGGGCCGGGCCGACCTCGTGCTCAAGAAGGGCGCCGACCACTCGGTACGGCGGGTACGGCTCCGCCAGACCTGAGCACCTCCTCGAACAGGTAGAGGGCCAACCTGCCCCCGCACTCCTGGTCGTCCACCGCGGCGAACCAGCACTCCTCACCATGGTCGTGACATCGGTATCGGATCATGCACGTCAGCCTCACGCAGATGTGTCAAAACGCCATCAACGTCCGATAGACGACAATGGCCCCTGTGCTACATCTGCGACTGATCAGCCCGGCCGCGCGGACCGCCGAGGCGACGACGGTGTTGGAGGACTGCCCAGGCGTCACCAACATCGTCGTCCTGCCGGGCGCGGCCCGCGAGCCGGCGGGCGACGTGATCCTCTGCGACGCGGCGCGCGAGTCGGCCAACGAGGTGCTGAACCGGCTCAAGTGGCTGGAGACCGAGGGCTCCATCGCCATCGAGCAGGTCGATCTGTCGCTGTCCAAGGTCGCGACCGACGCCGTCGAGGAGGCGCCCGGCGATCCCGACGACGCCGTGGTGTGGGAGGAGCTCGCGCACCGGGTGCACGCCGACTCCCGCATGACGTGGGCGTACCTGGCCTTCCTGGCCATCGCCACGCAGCTCGCGGGCATCGGCATCCTGCAGAACTCCCCTATCCTGATCGTCGGCGCGATGGTGCTCGGGCCGGAGTTCGGCCCGGTCGCGGGCATCTGCTTCGGCCTGCTGCGCGGCGGCTGGCACCTGGTCACCGCGGCGCTGAAGACGCTGGTCGTCGGGTTCACGGTGGCGATCGCGATCACGTTCGCCTGCGCGCTCGTCTCGAACTGGCTGGGCTGGATCGGCATCGAACACCTCCTCCGGAACGCGGAGGTCCAGTTCATCGTCAAGCCGGACCGGTGGTCGTTCATCGTGGCGCTGCTCGCGGGCGCGGCCGGGGTGCTGTCGGTCACGGCGGGCAAGTCGTCGGCCCTGGTCGGCGTCTTCATCTCGGTCACCACCGTGCCCGCGGCCGGCTACGTGGCCGTCGCGCTGGCGCTGGGCGACTGGAACGAGGTCTACGGCTCGGTCTCGCAACTCGCCGTCAACATCCTCGGCATGATCATCGCGGGCACGGGGACGCTGCTGGTCCAGCGGAAATTCTGGCCTCAAGTAGGACGGCGTTCATCCGTCTGAACGAGGCGGCGGCCCTCGCCCGCCCGGTACGGTCGGGCACATGCACATCCTCGCCACCGAGGGGCTGACCAAACGCTTCCCCACCGTCACCGCGGTCGACCAGCTCACGGTCACCGTGGGGCCCGGCGTCACCGGTCTGGTGGGGGCGAACGGCGCGGGCAAGTCGACGCTGCTCAAGATCCTGCTCGGCCTGCTGCCGCCCACCGGCGGCGCGGCCAAGGTGCTCGATCTGGACGTGACCGCGCAGGGCGCCGAGATCCGCCGGCTCGTCGGTTACATGCCCGAGCACGAATGCCTCCCGCCCGACGTCTCCGCCACCGAGCTGGTCGTCCACCTCGCACAGATGTCCGGCCTGCCGCGCACCGCCGCCCGCGAGCGCGCCGCCGACGTGCTGCGCCACGTGGGCCTGGCCGAAGAGCGCTATCGTGCCGTCGGGGGCTACTCCACGGGCATGAAGCAGCGCGTCAAGCTGGCCCAGGCCCTGGTGCACGACCCCAAGCTGGTCTTCCTCGACGAGCCCACCAACGGCCTCGACCCGCGCGGCCGCGACGAGATGCTGACGCTGATCAGGCGCATCGGCACCGAGTTCGGCATCAGCGTGCTGGTCACCTCCCACCTGCTGGGCGAGCTGGAGCGCATCTGCGACCACGTGATCGTCATCGACTCCGGGCGGCTGCTGCGCTCGTCCGCGATCGGCGAGTTCACCCAGGCCACGCAGACCGTCACGGTCGAGGTCGAGGAGGGGCTGGAGCCGCTGGCCGCCCGGCTGACCGAGGCCGGCCAGACGGTCTCGCAGCAGGGCCGCCTGCTGGTGGTCAAGGTTCTCGGGCCCGAGACGTTCGACGCGATCCGGGACGCCGCCGTCGACCTGGACCTCTGCCTCATCCGCCTCGAACAGGGACGTCACCGCATCGAGGACGTCTTCAGGGAGGAGGTGGCGGGTGTCTGAGATCTACGACATCGGCTACCGCCACTACGACGGGCCCCGGCTCGGCCGGGCCTACGCGACCCGGGCGCTGACCGTCCACAGCCTGCGCGGCATCTTCGGCCTCGGGCGCACGGCCCGCAGCAAGATCATGCCGTTCTCCCTCTTCGTCATCATGCTCCTGCCGGCCGTCGTGGCCGTCGCGACGATGGCCCTGGCCCAGCAGCGCATCCTCCCCTACAGCGGCTTCGCCGTCATCATGCAGGCCGTCGTCGCGGTCTTCCTGGCCGCGCAGGCGCCCACCGTGGTCGCGCCCGACCTGCGCTACCGCGTGCTGCCGCTCTACCTGTCGCGTCCCGTCTCGATCGCCGAGTACGTGGGCGCCAAGGTCACGGCGATGACCGCGGCGCTCTTCCTGCTGGTGGCGGTGCCCCTGACGTTGATCTACGCCGGCGAGCTGGTGGTGGACATGCCCGGGCCGCCGGCCACCGGCGAATACCTCGGCTCCGTCCTCATGGCGCTGCTGCTGGCCGTGCTGATGTCGTCGTTCGGGCTGGCGCTGGCCTCGTTCACGCCGCGGCGCGGGCTCGGGGTGGCCTCCGTGATCGCCGTCTACCTGCTGTCGTCGGCGTCGGTCCCGTTGATCTACGGGTCCCTGTACGCCTCGGGCAACGAGGCCGCGGCCTCCTGGGCCTGGCTGGCCAACCCGTTCTGGCTGGTGGACTCCGTACAGGCCTGGCTGTTCGGCACCCCGCCGCACATCCCCGAAGGGGACTACCCGAGCGGGCCCGCCTCGGCCGCGGCCCTCGTGGTGCTGGTGGCGCTCGCCGTGGGCGCCCTCGCGCTGCGCTACAGGAAGGCGGCCGCACGGTGAAGATCGAGCTGTCTCAGGTTTCCCGCTGGTACGGCAACGTGGTGGCGGTCAACGACGTCACCATGACGATCGGCCCCGGCGTCACGGGCCTGCTCGGCCCCAACGGGGCGGGCAAGTCCACACTCCTGCACATGATGGCGGGCTTCCTGTCGCCGTCCAACGGGTCGGTCACGCTGGACGGCCAGCAGGTCTGGAAGAACCACCACATTTACCGAAATATCGGCCTAGTCCCGGAACGGGAGGGAGTGTATGGCTTCCTCACCGGCTGGCAGTTCGTCCTCTCGGCCGCCCGCCTCCACGGGATGGGCGACCCGGTCGAGGCGGCCCGCAAGGCCCTGGCCACGGTCGAGATGGAGGAGCCCAAGGACCGGCGCGTGGAGACGTACTCCAAGGGCATGCGCCAGCGTGTCAAGGTGGCCGCGGCGCTCGTCCACGACCCGCCCGTGCTCCTGCTCGACGAGCCGTTCAACGGCATGGACCCCCGCCAGCGCCTCCACCTCATGGACCTGATCCGCGCCATGGGCACGGCGGGCAAGACGATCCTGTTCAGCTCCCACATCCTGGAGGAGGTCGAACGGGTCGCCCAGCACATCGAGGTGCTGGTGGCGGGCCGGCACGCGGCGTCGGGCAACTTCCGCGAGATCCGGCGCCTGATGACCGACCGGCCCCACCTGTTCGTGATCCGTTCGAGCGACGACAGGAAGCTCGCCGCCGCCCTCATCCGCGACCACTCGACGGGCGGCATCACCCTCCGTCCCGACGGCCTGGAGGTCCAGGCCGCCGAGTTCCGCCGCTTCGCCTGGCTCCTGCCCCGGGTGGCCCAGGCGGAAGGCGTACACCTGCACCAGGTCTCCCCTGCGGACGAGGACCTGGAGAGCGTCTTCTCCTACCTCATCAACAGGAGCACCTGATGAATCCAGTTGTCGCGGGTATTACTTACCGGGCTCTGCTCGGCAGGCGCCGTATCATCCTGCTCCTGTTGCTGCCGCTCGCCCTGATCGGGCTGGCCGTGCTCTTCCGCGTGCTCGGCGGGGACGACCAGAGCGCGGCCGTGCAGCTGATGCAGAAGTTCGCCATCAGCACCATGCTCCCCCTGCTGGGCCTGATCGCCGGGACGGGCGTCATCGCCCCGGAGATCGACGACGGCACGATCATCCACCTGATGTCCAAGCCGATCTCCCGCCCGGTCATCATCCGGACGAAGTTCCTGGTGGCGGCCTCGCTGATGGCCCTGTTCGGCGCCGTGCCCACCTACGTGGCGGCCTGGATCCTGGCCGGCAACGAGGACGGCATCGCCCCGGGATTCGCGCTGGGAGCCCTGGTGGCCGGCATCGCGTACGCCGCCGTCTTCCTCCTGCTGGGCGTCGTCACCCGGCACGCGGTCACGATCGGCATCATCTACGCCCTCGTCTGGGAGAGCGTGGTGGGCAACTTCATCCAGGGCGCCCGCAAGTTCTCGATCCAGCAGTGGGGCCAGACGATAGCCAAGCAGATCTCCGACTCCGCCTTCGTCGAGGCGGACGTCGCGCTGAGCTTCGCCGTACCCGCGCTGATCGTCGTCACGGTGGTCGGCGTCTTCTGGGCGGGGCAGCGGCTGCGGGTCTTCTCGCTCACCGGGGACGAATGAACGAACGGCCCGCGGGGGTCACCCCCGCGGGCCGTTCGGCCAGTCGCTCAGACGCAGGCGGTGCGCACCACGTCGGCGAGGCGGCCGGCCACCTGGGTGGCGTGCTCCTCCGACGCAGCCTCGACCATGACCCGGATCATCGGCTCAGTGCCGCTCGGCCTGATCAGGACCCGGCCCGTCTCCCCCAGCTCGCCCTCCGCCTCGGCGACGGCGGCCAGCAGCTCGGGGGCGGCGGCCTTGCCCTTGTCCACGTCCTTGACGTTGATCAGGATCTGCGGCAGCGGCGTCATCACCGCGGCCAGCTCCTTCAGCGACAGGCCCGACTTGGCCACCACGCCCAGCAGGTGGAGCGAGGTGAGCAGGCCGTCGCCGGTGGTGGCGTGGTCGAGCATGATGACGTGGCCCGACTGCTCCCCGCCCAGGTTGTAGCCGTCGGACTTCATCCGCTCCAGCACGTAGCGGTCGCCGACCGCGGTCTCCACCACGGTGATGCCCGCGTCGCGCATGGCCAGCTTGAAGCCCAGGTTGGACATCACGGTCGCCACCACGGTGTCCTTGGCCAGCAGGCCCTCGCCGTGCATGGCGGCGGCGAGGATGGCCATGATGCGGTCGCCGTCGACGATCGCGCCCGTGTGGTCGATCGCCAGGCAGCGGTCGGCGTCGCCGTCGTAGGCCACGCCCAGGTCCGCCCCGCGCGACACGACGATCTGCGCGAGCTTGTCCAGGTGGGTGGAGCCGTGGCCGGCGTTGATGTTGAGGCCGTCGGGCCTGGCGCCGATGGCCTCGACCCTTGCGCCCGCCCGCACCAGCGCCTCCGGGGCCACCATGTGGGCGGCGCCGTGAGCGCAGTCGACCACGATGTTCAGCCCGTCGAGCGCGGCGTTCATCGTGGTCAGCAGGTGGGAGACGTACCGGTTGGCCTCACCGTACGCTTCCCGCACCCGGCCCACGGCCGAGCCGACGGGAAAGCTCCAGTCCTCGCCCAGCCGCCGTTCGATCTCGTCCTCGACCGCGTCCGACAGCTTGAAGCCGCCGCGGGCCAGGAACTTGATGCCGTTGTCGGGCGCCGGATTGTGCGAGGCCGACAGCATGACGCCGAGATCGGCGCCGAGCGCGGCGGTGAGGTGGGCGACGGCCGGGGTGGGAAGTACGCCGAGGCGCAGCACGTCCACACCGGACGCCGCGAGGCCGGCGACCACCGCGGCCTCGAGAAACTCTCCCGAGGCGCGAGGGTCCCGGCCCACGACCGCCACCGGCCTGCTCTTGCGGCCGGCAGCGGCGAACGCGCCCGCATCGCCGAGGACGTGAGCCGCCGCGACCGAAAGGTCCATGGCGAGCTGCGCCGTGAGGTCGCGACCCGCGACCCCACGTACCCCGTCGGTGCCGAAAAGGCGCGCCAATTTAGCGCTTGCTGTACTGCGGAGCCTTGCGGGCCTTCTTGAGGCCGTACTTCTTCCGCTCCGTGGCGCGGGCGTCACGGGTGAGGAAGCCGGCCTTCTTCAGCGGCGGCCGGTTGATCTCGACGTCCAGGATCGCCAGGGCGCGGGACAGGCCCATGCGCAGCGCGCCGGCCTGGCCGGTCACGCCGCCGCCATCGATGCGCGCGATGACGTCGAACGCCTCCTCGGCGCCGAGCACCACGAAGGGCTCGTTGACGATCTGCTGGTGGACCTTGTTCGGGAAGTAGACGTCCAGCGAACGACCGTTGATCGTCCACTTGCCGGTACCGGGGACGATGCGCACGCGGGCGATCGCCTCCTTGCGGCGGCCAGTGCCGTACGAGTTGCCCGTGGTGACGGGCTTGCGCACGGGCGCGTCGGCGCTGGCGGCGGACTCGGTGGTGTACTCGGACGGGAATTCCTCGCTGGAGATTTCCTCCAGCTCGGGCTCGACGGCCGTCTCGACACCGGTGGGCTCAGCCACGGTTCTCCTCTAACTCTTTCGAACTACTACTGGGCGATCTGGGTGATCTGGAACGGCACCGGCTGCTGAGCCTGGTGCGGGTGCTCGGAACCCGCGTAGACCTTCAGCTTCTTCGCCATCTTCCGGCCGAGGGAGTTCTTCGGAAGCATGCCCTTGACGGCCTTCTCGACGGCCTTGTCCGGCCGCTTCTCCATGAGCTCGCCATAGCTGACGGAACGCAGACCGCCCGGGTAGCCCGAGTGGCGGTACGCCTTCTTCTGCTCAAGCTTGTTACCACTGAGCGCGATCTTGTCCGCGTTGATCACGATGACGAAGTCACCGGTGTCGACGTGGGGAGCGAAGATCGGCTTGTGCTTGCCGCGGAGCAGGGTCGCGACGTGGCTGGCCAGCCGGCCCAGCACGACATCGGTCGCGTCGATGACGTACCACTGACGCTGGACGTCGGCGGGCTTCGGTGAGTACGTGCGCACGGTCGTAGCCTTCTTTATGCTCGCGTCTTCGGCGCTGTCGGATGCGACAGCTACATTTGGTCGGTCGGTGCGGGCACACGACGGCCCGGACCTTCCGTCTCCTCATTGCGGGAGATGACGCCGGACGCGCCGCGCATTGGTCACGCGGGACCTATGCACACAACGAACCTAAGCTACTCGCCCAAAGGCGCGCAGGTCAAAACGACCAGTAGCCCTGAGCGAGTCTACCCGAACGCAGAACGGTTAGGTTTCGTTTCCCTGGGACCTCTTCTTTCCCAGGACCAGACATCCCTATCGTTAGCGGCGGTATGTGGCAGAACTCTCACTCCCGGCCAACCCAGCGGGGCGCTCGGCGCCGGAATCACCTGGGGGTGCTGGCCTGCCTCATGACCGTGCTCTTCACGGGGGTGCTGCTCGGCCGGCTCACCGACGACGCCGAGCCGACCCCCCATGTCTATCTCAACGAGACCGCCCCGCCCGCCGCTGCCACCGCAAACCCCGCTCCGACGACGGCCAGGAAGGCGCAGCAGCAGGTCGAGATGATCCCCAGGGAGATCACGACCAAGGCCATGCCGCGCGGCCGGGCCACCCCCAAGGCCACCAGATCGCCCGACGGCCAGATCGCCGGGTTCAACTCCCAGGACAACCCCGCGATGCTCAGCGACGGCGGCGGCGTGCAGATCATGCCCGGGCTGGCGGCCAAGGTCGTCTCGCTGACCAACTCCGCCCGGTCCCGCCACGGCTGCGGGGCGCTCAGGGTGGACTCCGGCCTCTCCAGCTCCGCGCGTACGCACTCGCTGGAGATGGCCCAGACCGGGCAGCTCGCGCACACCTCCCCCGACGGCTCGTCGCCGTGGGACCGGATGGAGCGCGCGGGATACCGCTGGGGCGCCGCCGAGAACATCGGCGCCGGGTACAGCACCCCCGACGAGGCGGTACGCGGCTGGCTCGACAGCCCCGACCACCGCAAGAACATCCTCGACTGCGGACTGAAGGCCATCGGGGTGGGCGTCGCGTCCGGCCCGGACGGGCCATGGTGGACCCAGGACTTCGGAACCCGATGACGCGCATCACGGTAATGTCGCCGCATGGCTTTTCCCGAAGGACGTGAAAACAGCGCCCCCTATGGCATGGGGAGTGTCTTCCAGCCTGCGGGCAGACGCCGCGCTCCGAACGGTCCCGGCGGTCCGGCCGGCCCCGATGGTCCCGGCGGCCCCGGTCCTGGCGGACCCGGCGGTCCCGGCGGACCGGGCTTTTTCGGCGCCCCCAACGGCCCCGGCGCTCCTGGCGGCCCCGGCCCCGGCAGCCCCGGCCCCGGCAGCCCCGGCCCCGGCGGCCCCGGCGGTCCTGGCGGTCGCGGTCCCGGCGGTCCTGGTCCCGGTGGTCCTGGTCCCGGTGGTCCTGGCCCTGGCGGCCCCGGCGGTCCTGGCGGCCCTGGCCCTGGTGGACCCGGCGGCCCCGGCTTCTTCGGCGGACCGGGCGGACCGGAAGGCCCTGGTGGACCCGGTGGCCCTGACGGCCCGGACTCTTCCGGCGACGGCGACGACGCCCCGCGCCGCTCCCGCCGTTCCCGCAAGCAACGCGCCGCCGACGACGCCGAGCAGGAGAGCAAGGCCGACAGCGCGCCGCAGGACGGCGACCGGGCACCGCAGAGCAGGGTCGGCTGGAGCCCGTACGACGAGGGCCCGCGCTCGCGCGCCCCGCTGTGGTTCGCCATCGGCGGCATAACGGTGCTCGGCCTGCTCGGCGGCGGCCTCGCGATGATGTGGAACGCCGACAAGCCCGTCACGGCCCAGACCACGACCCCTCGCATGACCGCGCCGCCGCTCCCGTCGGCCCCGCCCGGCAAGTACGGCTTCGCGGCCGAACGGTCCACGGACCCCGAGCCGATCACGGTCAAGGAGATCTTCGGCAAGACGAAGAAGATCACGGTCGCGGGCCGGTCGTACGAGATGACGGTCACCAGCAAGGACAAGAAGTGCGCTGACGGCGCCCTGGGCGACGCCTTGAAGAAGGCGCTCAAGGACGGCAAGTGCAACCAGCTCGTACGCGCCAGCTTCCGTGACAAGGCCGGCAAGATCATCGGCACGGTCGGCGTGGCCAACCTCAAGACCAGCAAACTGGCGTCCAAGGTGGCCAAGGCCGGCAGCACGGCCAACTACGTGAAGCCGCTGGCAGGCAAGGACAGTGTCACCAAGCAGCTCGGCTCGGGTGCGGGCGGCGCCAGGATCTGGACGCACGGCCACTACGCGATCATGGTCTGGTTCCAGAACAAGGACGGCACGAAGCCGGACAAGAAGGGCTCCAAGCAGATCTTCGGCGCCATCAACGACATCACCAAGGCGACGGTCTTCAAGGCTCTGGACAACCGCACGCTCACCGGCAGCCCCCTTTAGCGAAAACGGCTTCTTATTCGATAAGCCCCCAAACGGGATGCCGGATCCCACTGGGAACGCTCATACCGACATAACGATCTCGCTACTCTCGCTAGGCTCGCCCTATGCGTGGCCAGGAACCCGGGTCTGAGCACGATCGCAGGGAAGCCGACGGATCGGCCGCACCAGCGACGCCACCGCCGAGCTTCGGCCAGACCAGCGGGCGAGACGTACCACCGGCGTTCGCCCCCGCCGACGAGGAACCGCGCGGCTCCTCCGACGACGCGGCGCACAGCCCTGACGACGACGCGCCGCCCGCCCCGCCGGGCGAGGCGGCGGACGTTCCCGTCTTCAGGGGAGCGCCGTACGAGTCGCCCGACTCCGGGACGCGACCCGCCGTCCCCGTCTTCGGGGGGCCGCCGCCCGAGTCGCCCAACTCCGGAACACGATCCGCGTCGCCCGACAACGACGAGCCGCCCGGCGTCCAGCCGTGGGAGGTGGCGGGCGACGACGCAGCGCCGTACGACTGGTACGACGACGAGTCCGAGCCCACCCGCCCGGGCGGCCTGCGCCCGCCGCACCCCGCCGCCGAGGCGGAGGACCCCGACCAGACGCTCATCGGCCGGTCGCGCCCCACGCTGGGCGAGCAGATACGAGCCGAACAGGTGCGGGCCATCCGCCCCTGGGACGACCCGGAGCCCGGCGCCTGGCCCGCGGAGCAGGCCGCGCCAGGCGGCCCGTCGTGGGAGCCGCCACCGGCGTTCACCGCCGCCGCGGCGGGCATGCCGGTGTGGCCCGCGCCGCCCAGCGACCCGCACGCCAAGCCGCCCTGGCCCGCCGCCACGGGCGAGCTGGTGGCCGAGCCCGACAACGACGAGCCGGGCTACGACCCCAACGCCACCCAACCGGAGGGCCTCGCCCGCCCGGCCCACTACTTCGACCCGGACGCGGCCCGCCGGGAGGCCGCCCAGCAGGCGGAGGGCAGGGCCCAGCCCTCGTCCATCGCCGACCAGGACACCCCTCCCGACGGCTTCCTGCCGGCCCCGATCGCCTCGCCGGAGGAGGACCTCACCGAACCGGTGCTGTCCTCCTTCACCCCGAACCCCACCGAACACGGCGCCCCGCCGCTCTCCCTGTCCGATCCGGCCAACCTGCCGGCCCACCCGCCCGAGCCCGGCGACGTGCCCGTCTGGCCCCCCAACCCACCATCCGAGGCCAAGCTGCCCGATCTCCCGTTCCCCAGGGACACCTGGGGACAGAAGCCCGCCGCCCCGCTCAGCCGGCCCCAGGGCGGCAGCCCGGCGTTCCCGCCTGGAGCGTTCAAACAGCCACCGTTCCAGACCCCGCCCCCGCCTCCCGCCCCACCCGGCAAGAGCAAGCGGGCCCTGCTCGTCACGCTGGGCGCGCTGGCTCTGGCCGGGGTCGCGACCGGCGGATTCTTCGCCTACCAGGCGGTCACCTCCCCCACGCCGACCACGGCCGCCACCCGGCCCACCGCGTCAAGCGAGCCCAGCACCGAGACGCCCGCCGCCGCGGCGCCCTCCGACGCCCCCGACGGCACGTCCATCCTCAACTCCGAGCAGACCGACCCGCAGAAGCTGTCGCTCTCGGAGGCGTTCCCGAAGAAGAAGGTCAGCGCGGCGGGCACCACGTTCACCAGGGTCAAGGCGGCCGTCGAGACGAGCTGCGACAAGGCCGCCACAGGGGACTTCGCGGACGCGCTCAAAGAGCAGAAGTGCAGCCGCGTGCTCAGGGCCACCTACGTCGACAGCAAGCACCGCTACGCGGTCACCACGGGCATAGCGGTCCTGCCCGACAAGGACGCGGCCATCATCGCCGACCAGTCCAAGAACCTCTCACGCAACGTCTGGTTCCGCCCGCTCCCCGGCGCCGACGGCTCGGGCGGCGAGCGCGTGAACATCGCCGGCGGCTACGCGGCCGGGCTGGTGTGGGGCCGCTACATCATCTTCAGCTACGCCACCTACGCCGACGGCCACACCCCCGAGTCCAAGGAGAAGACGCTGCCCAAGGTCAGCGGGGCGTTCCGGGACCAGACCTCACTCGTCCTCGAGCGCCGCCTCACCAAGGGCTGACGGCGTCCGCTGGAGGGCGGTGGTGCGCACTCGCCGCGTGGCCCGAGCCCGCGCGGCGAGCTCCGGCGCCGCCGGGTAGCCCACCTCCTCCAGGCACAGCCCGTGCGCGGGCGCGACGTGCACCCCCGAGTCCCGTACGGCCCGCGTCAGCACCTGGCCGGGCCACTCCACCGGCCGGCTGCCGTCACCGGCCGCCAGCAGCGACCCGACCAGCGCCCGCACCATCGAGTGGCAGAACGCGTCCGCCACGACGGTCGCCACCAGCACCCCGTCGGGCTCGCGGGCCCAGTCCAGCCGCTGCAGCTCCCTGATCGTGGTCGCGCCCTCGCGCTTCTTGCAGAACGCCGCGAAGTCGTGCTCCCCGAGCAGCCGCGCCGCCGCCGCGTTGAGCGCGCCGGCGTCCAGCGACCGGTTGTGCCAGACCACCTCGCGCCGCCGCAGCGGGTCGACGCCGCCCACCGCGTCGCTCACCCGGTACGCGTATCGGCGGAACATCGCCGAGAAACGCGCGTCGAAGCCCTCAGGAGCCACGGAGACCCGATGAACGCGCACATCTGGGGGCAGGACCCCGCCCAGGCGCCTGACAAGCGCAGCGAGCCGCTCATGGACGTCCAGGGGCCCCCTGTTGCCGTCGAGCTCGGCCAGAGACCCGTCGGGCACGTCCACGTGGGCCACCTGGCCGCGCGCGTGCACGCCGGCGTCGGTGCGGCCGGCCACGGTCAGCATCGCGGGCTCGCCGAGGCGCAGGATCCTGCCGAGCGCCTGCTCGATCTCGCCCTGGACGGTCCGGCGTCCCGGCTGCCTGGCCCATCCGGAGAAGTCGGTCCCGTCGTACGCGAGGTCGAGGCGGAGCCGTACCACGATGATCCTCCTTCAACTGAAAACGGGCCCGCACCCCGCAGGGGGTCCGGGCCCGTCTCGTCCGACCTGAAAGATCAGGCCTCGTCCTTCTTCGCCTCAGCCTCGGCGGCCGGGGCCTCCTCCGCAGCGGGAGCCTCCGCGGCGGGGGTCTCCTCGGCGGCGGCCTCGGGGGCCTCCGGAGCCTCGGTCTCCTCCGCGGCGGGCGCCGGAGCCACGGCGGCGGCCGGGGCCTCGGTGCGGCGGGTCGTGACGCCGTTCAGCGGCTCGGCCACCAGCTCGATGACCGCCATCGGGGCGTTGTCGCCCTTGCGCGGACCGACCTTGGTGATCCGGGTGTAGCCACCGGGACGCTCGGCGAACGTCGTCGCGATCTCGGTGAAGAGGTGGTGTACGACGCCCTTGTCCTTGACGACGGTCAGGACCTGGCGACGGTTGTGGATGTCGCCCTTCTTCGCCTTGGTGATCAGGCGCTCCGCCAGCGGGCGCAGGCGCTTGGCCTTGGCGACCGTCGTGCGGATCTTGCCGTGGCGGAACAGATCGGTGGCCAGGTTGGCCAGGATCAGCCGCTCGTGCGCCGGGCTGCCGCCAAGACGTGCACCCTTGGTGGGCTTGGGCATGGTCTTTCTCCTCCTGGATTAACCCGCCCCGGCCGTACCAGGTACCGGAGTCGGGCCGGATCGCAGTCGCTCATGCGATCCGTTGCTGTGGCCCCGCGCCATGACACCGCGCGGGGCCTTCGAAAAGCGGATCAGTACTGCTCGGTCTCGACGTACGCGCTGTCGTCGTCGTCGTAGCCGCCGCCGGCCACCGCGCTCGGGTCGAACCCGGGCGGGGAGTCCTTGAGCGCCAGCGACATCTCGTGCAGCTTCTGCTTGACCTCTTCGATCGACTTGGCGCCGAAGTTGCGGATGTCCAGCAGGTCCTGCTCGCTGCGCGCGACGAGCTCACCCACGGTGTGGATGCCCTCGCGCTTGAGGCAGTTGTAGGAGCGAACGGTGAGGTTGAGCTCCTCGATCGGCAGCGCCAGATCCGCGGCCAGGGCGGCGTCCGTCGGCGACGGGCCGATGTCGATGCCCTCGGCCTCGACGTTGAGCTCGCGGGCCAGGCCGAAGAGCTCGACGAGGGTCTTACCGGCGGAGGCCACCGCGTCGCGGGGCTTCATGGCCGGCTTGGTCTCGACGTCGAGGATGAGACGGTCGAAGTCGGTGCGCTGCTCGACTCGGGTCGCCTCGACCTTGTAGGTGACCTTGAGCACCGGGGAGTAGATCGAGTCGATCGGAATGCGACCGATCTCCTGGCCCGGCTGCTTGTTCTGGGCGGCGGAGACGTAGCCGCGACCGCGCTCGACCGTCAGCTCCATCTCCAGCTTCGCCTTGCCGTTGAGCGTGGCGATGCGCAGCTCGGGGTTGTGCACCTCGACACCGGCCGGCGGCGCGATGTCGGCGGCGGTGACCTCACCCGGGCCCTGCTTGCGCAGGTACATCACGACCGGCTCGTCGTGCTCGGAGGAGACGACCAGCTCCTTGAGGTTGAGGATGATGTCAGTGACGTCTTCCTTGACCCCGGGAACGGTCGAGAACTCGTGCAGGACGCCCTCGATCCGGATGCTCGTCACGGCCGCGCCCGGAATGGACGACAGCAGCGTGCGGCGGAGCGAGTTGCCGATGGTGTAACCGAAGCCCGGCTCCAGCGGTTCGATGACGAACCGGGACCGGGTGTCGTCGAGCGACTCTTCGAGAAGAGTCGGGCGCTGAGCGATCAGCATGCGGGGTCTCCCCTTTTTCGTGTGGCGCCCGCTATATGACGCCACTCCGATAAACAGCGTAGTTGAGGTGCGGAAATCCGCACCTCAACTCAGGCTCACTTCGAGTAGTACTCGACGATGAGCTGCTCCTGGACCTGGGTGTCGATCTGCTGGCGAACCGGCAGCTGGTGAACCAGGACGCGGAGCTTCTCGGGCACGACGCCGAGCCACGCGGGAACGGTGCGCTCGCCCGCGGTCGCCCTGGCGACCTCGTAGGGCAGAAGGTTGCGCTTGTTCTCGCGGACCTCGATGATGTCGTGCTCGCGAATGCGGTAGGACGGGATGTCGACCTTCTTGCCGTTCACCAGGATGTGGCCGTGGCGCACCTGCTGGCGGGCGGCGTCACGCGACTGGGCGAACCCGGCGCGGTAGACGACGTTGTCGAGACGGCTCTCCAGGATCTGGAGCAGCGCCTCACCGGTCTTGCCGGTCTTGCGGGTGGCTTCCTCGTAGTAGTTGTGGAACTGCTTCTCGAGGACGCCGTAGATGCGGCGGGTCTTCTGCTTCTCACGAAGCTGAAGCTGGTACTCGGACTCCTTGGGACGTCCGCGGCCGTGCTCACCCGGCGGGTAAGGACGGATCTCGATGGGGCACTTGGCAGACTCGCACTTGCTGCCCTTGAGGAAGAGCTTGGTCTTCTCGCGACGGCAGAGCTTGCAGTCGGCGCCCGTGTAACGAGCCATTTCTCAATATCTCCTGGGCTTGTTCAGACGCGGCGGCGCTTCGGCGGCCGGCAACCGTTGTGCGGGACCGGGGTGACGTCCTGGATCGAACCCACCTCGAGGCCGGTGGCCTGGAGGGAGCGGATCGCGGTCTCACGGCCGGAGCCGGGACCCTTGACGAAGACGTCCACCTTGCGCATGCCGTGCTCCATGGCGCGGCGAGCGGCGTTTTCCGCGGCCATCTGGGCGGCGAACGGGGTGGACTTACGGGAGCCCTTGAAACCCACGTGGCCGGCGCTGGCCCAGGAGATCACGTTCCCGTTGGGGTCCGTGATCGAGACGATGGTGTTGTTGAACGTGCTCTTGATGTGGGCGTGCCCGTGAGCGACGTTCTTCTTTTCCTTGCGGCGCACCTTCTTCGGGGCGCCCTGACGGCTCTTAGGAGGCATTGTTTGCCATTACTCCTGAGGTCTTCGGTCCGCGGCTGTGGACTACTTCTTACCGGGCTTCTTCTTACCGGCCACGGTCTTCTTCTTGCCCTTGCGGGTGCGCGCGTTGGTCTGCGTGCGCTGGCCGTGGACGGGCAGGCCCTTGCGGTGCCGGATGCCCTGGTAGCAACCGATTTCGATCTTGCGACGAATGTCGGCCTGGACCTCGCGGCGCAGGTCACCCTCGATCTTGAAGTTCGCCTCGATGTAGTCACGCATCGGGACGAGCTCGGTGTCGGAGAGCTGGTGCACACGGAGGTCGCCGCTGACACCGGTGGCCTGGAGGATCTCCTGGGCGCGGGTGCGGCCGATTCCGTAGATGTAGGTGAGAGCGATCTCCAGCCGCTTCTCGCGGGGGAGGTCGACGCCAACCAGGCGAGCCATGGTCGGGCATTCTCCTTCTTTGTGGCGGAGGTCTTGCGCCGCACTACCCCTCCCCAATGCCCGGGGTGAGGGCCCCGGCCTCCGACCGGGGGTCTCCGGAGCGGTTCGAGCCTTTCGAAAAGGGCCCGCCTGCTCAGGTGTGAGACGCGATTACTGACTCAGGCTCCTCATGCGTCGAGCCCGCTCCCTCAATCGGGGCGGACTCGGAGGAGCCTTGCGGCGACTAACCCTGGCGCTGCTTGTGGCGCAGGTTGTCGCAGATCACCATGACGCGACCGTGCCGGCGGATCACCTTGCACTTGTCGCAGATCTTCTTGACGCTCGGCTTTACCTTCATTGTCCTTCGTGATTCCTCAGACGTCTTACTTGTATCGGTAGACGATCCGCCCACGACTCAGGTCGTAGGGGCTCAGTTCAACGACTACCCGGTCGTCCGGCAGAATCCGGATGTAGTGCATCCGCATCCGCCCGCTGATATGGGCCAGGACCTTATGGCCGTTGTCGAGCTGCACCCGGAACATGGCGTTCGGGAGCGACTCGACCACAGTGCCCTCGATCTCGATGGCGCCGTCTTTCTTGGCCAAGATTCCTCGCGTTTCACTGATCGATCGTCTGAGGCTCCGGTTCACTAAGCAGCCGCGACTTCACGCTTCGAAGAGAGCGGCGACCGGCAAAGGCCGCCGACGCGTGATAGTCATAGTGAGCCGACTAAGGAGTGTACGACACCTGAGACTAAAACGCGAAACGCGTGCCAGGTGTCCTGACACAACCACGGACGAGTCTACCCCACGTTCACCGGCCTTCAGACCTTCCGGGGAAAGCGGAAGGCCCGCCGAGGGAGAGATCCCGGCGGGCCCTGTTCCCGTGGGTGAGGTCCTAGTAGATGCGGTGCGTCGGACCGCAGTACTTGAACGGGCCGCCCCAGCAGGTGTAGGTGTACAGCTTCTGGATGCCGAACTTCGACCAGGTCGCCTGGTACGAGCCGTCCCAGCCCTGGACGAACTTGTGCCAGCTGCCGCCGGAGTAGTACTTGAACCACACGTACCCCTTCTTCGGGGTGAACTCCTTGCCGTACCAGTGGGTGTAGACCTTGCCGTTCTGCTTCCAGGTCTTGCCGTAGGTGAAGGCCTTGTGGTTGCTGGAGTAGTACTTGCCCCAGCTGCTGATCGACGTGACCGACGACTGGGTGGCGGTGGCCGCCTGGGCGGCGGGGGCGACGGCGAGCCCGGTGAGGGCGATCGAGCCGGCGAGAGCGGTGGCCGCAAGGATCTTGCGCATTTCGGTTCCTCCGTGAGTCGTGCTTCCCGACACAGCTCACGTTAGGAATCCAGACATATCCGTACTGCGCACGAATGCACACAGTGCACTAGTGCACACAGCCCTACTTGAGCTTCTTGGGCTTCTTGGGCTTGTCGGGCGGCGGGTTGCCGAAGACGGTGCTGATCAGCAGAATGACGCCCCACGGGCCCATGACCCACAGCGGCCAGGGGTAGATCAGGTGCTCGGACGTGAGGCTCACGATCAGCCAGATCACCCAGTTGATGCCGCTGGCCGTCGCCCAGGCGCCCCAGGCCGCCCGCATGCCCGGATGCATGCCGGTGCGCCGTGCGGGGCTCTGCGGCACCGTTGCGGGCCGGTTGCGCAGGTCCACGTCCGGCAGGTCGACCGTGAGCTTGGCCAGCTCTCCGTACGTCCTGCTCTTGTAGAGCTGCTCGAGCCGTTCGTTGAACTCGTCCATCGTGATGCGGCCCTGCGCGGTGTGCTCGCGGAGGATGGCGGCGACGCGGTCGCGGTCGGCGTCGGAGGCTCGCATCTCGGGGCTGTTCGCCATCCCACCCACTCCCGGGGGTCAGTTCTGCGGTTGGGTAAGGCGCTCTTGCCCGCCGTCCAGGGCGGTCAGCACCCAAGGACCATTATGTGTCACGGCGACACTGTGCTCGAAGTGTGCGGACTGCTTGCCGTCGACCGTCACGACGGTCCACTCGTCGGCCAGCACGCGGGTGCGCTCGGTGCCCAGGTTCACCATGGGCTCGATGGCCAGGCACATGCCCTCTTCCAGCACCGGGCCCCGGCCGGGCCGGCCGTGGTTGGCGATCCACGGGTCCATGTGCATCTCAGTGCCGATGCCGTGGCCGCCGTACTCCGGGGGGATGCCGAAGCGGCCCTGCGACTTGACGTACCGCTCCACCTCGTAGCCGATGTCGGACAGATGGCGGCCGACCCGCAGCGCCGCGATGCCGCGCCACATGGCCTCCTCGGTGATCCGCATCAGCTCGGTGAGCTTGGGGTCCACCTCGCCGATCGGCACCGTCACGGCCGAGTCGCCGTGCCAGCCGTCCAGGATCGCGCCGCAGTCGATGGAGATGACGTCGCCCTCGCGCAGCTTCCTGGCGTCGGTCGGGATGCCGTGCACCACCTCGTCGTTCACCGACGCGCAGATCGTGGCCGGGAAGCCCTGGTAGCCCTTGAACGACGGGATCGCGCCCTCGTCCCTGATCGCCTTCTCGGCGATGACGTCGAGGTCGAGCGGCGTCATGCCGGGCTCGACCGAGCGCTTCAGCAGGTCGAGCGTGCGCCCGACCACCAGGCCCGCCGCCCGCATCTTCTCCAGCTGCTCCGGTGACTTGATCTGGATGCCGTGTCTGTTCCGTTTGAACATCTTCTGCCCCCCTGGGTCTTCAACGGGCCACAATGGGGGCCCAATTCCCCCCACAATAGCCGCGAGGTGGCACGGAAACCCGTGCCACCTCCGCAAATCGCTCGTAACTGGAGCTATCCCATGAACGGGCGGATCGCCTCCATGGCCCGCTGGGTGACCTCCTCGACCGGGCCCGTGGCGTCGACCCCCACGAGAATTCCCTCGTCGGCGTAGTAGGAGACCAGCGGCGCCGTCTGCTCCTGGTAGACCTCCAGGCGGTGCCTGACGGTCTCCTCCTTGTCGTCGTCACGCTGGAAGAGCGCGCCCCCGCACGCGTCGCACTTGTCGTCCTTCTTGTCGTCGAACTCGACGTGCCAGATACGGCCGCACTGGCTGCAGGTGCGCCGGCCGGCCAGCCGCCTGACCACCTCGTCGTCGTCGACGACGAGCTCGAGTACGAGGTCGAGCGCCTGGCCCCAGTCCTTGAGCATGTCGCGCAGGATCTCCGCCTGTGCGACGTTCCTCGGGAAGCCGTCGAGCAGGAAGCCGTCCTGCGCGTCGTCCTCGGACAGACGGTCACGGACCATGGCGATGGTGACCTCGTCGGGCACCAGATCACCACGGTCCATGTACGTCTTGGCCAGCTTGCCAAGATCCGTGCCCCCCGAGACGTTGGCACGGAAGATGTCACCTGTCGAGATCTTCGGGATGGACAGGTTCGATGCGATGTACTGGGCCTGTGTCCCCTTACCCGCTCCGGGGGGCCCGACCAGAACGAGACGCACTACCGCAGGAAACCTTCGTAGTTACGCTGCTGGAGCTGGCTCTCGATCTGCTTAACGGTGTCAAGGCCGACGCCTACCATGATCAGAATACTCGTCCCTCCGAACGGGAAGTTCTGGCTCGCACCGGACACCGCCAGCGCGACGATCGGGACCATGGCGATCAGACCCAGATAGAGCGAGCCCGGCGCGGTCAGACGAGTGAGCACGAAGTTCAGGTATTCAGCCGTCGGCCTGCCAGGACGGATGCCCGGAATGAACCCACCGTACTTCTTCATGTTGTCGGCGACTTCAGTGGGGTTGAACGTGATGGACACGTAGAAGTACGTGAAGAAGATGATCAACACGAAGAACGTGGTCATGTAGATCGGCGTGTCACCGGTGGCCAGGTTCTGCGAGATCCAGCGGATGAACGCGTTGTCCGTGCTCTGGAAGAGCGACGTCAGCAGCTGCGGCAGGTAGAGCAGCGAGGACGCGAAGATGACCGGGATGATGCCGGCCTGGTTGACCTTCAGCGGAATGTAGGTGGACGTGCCGCCGTACATCCTGCGCCCGACCATCCGCTTGGCGTACTGGACCGGGATGCGACGCTGCGCCTGCTCGACGAAGACCACCGCGGCGATCATGAAGACACCGACGACCATGACGACCGTGAAGGTGAACTTGTTCGCCTGGAAGATGTTGGCCAGCTCGGACGGGAAGACCGCGACGACCTGCGTGAAGATCAGGATGGACATGCCGTTGCCGACACCGCGGTCGGTGATGAGCTCACCGAGCCACATGATCACGGACGTACCGGCGGTCATGATGACCACCATCGTCACGATCTGGAAGATGTTGTCGGGGTCGAGGAGCACGTCCTGCTGGCAGTTCGGGAACAGCTGCCCGGTGCGGGCCAGAGCGATGAAGGCGGTGGACTGCAGGACGGCAAGACCGATGGTCAGATAACGCGTATACTGCGTAATCTTGGTCTGACCGGCCTGTCCCTCCTTCTTCAGCGCCTCGAGACGCGGGATCACGACGACGAGTAGCTGGAGAATGATGCTCGCGGTGATGTACGGCATGATGCCCAGCGCGAACACCGACAGCTTCAGGAGCGCACCACCGCTGAAAAGCTGCACCATCCCGTAGATGTTGCCGGCGGCTCCGTTACGGGCCTGCTCGAAACAGGCGGCGAGGTTCTGGACGTGAACTCCCGGAGTCGGAAGAACCGAGCCGAGACGGAAAAGCGCGATGATGCCCAGGGTGAAGAGCAACTTTTTGCGCAGGTCCGGTGTCCGGAACGCCCGGGTAAACGCGGTCAGCACGGTCCCTCCTGCGCGCCTTTACGGCGGTGTGAGTATGCGATGGTGCGGGGATCTGCCATGTCTGTCTTAGGTCAGACGAGACGGTCAGAAGCCTGCCGTCTCGCGAACTCTAACGCACTACGGGCGTGGGGGCATTTGTCAAAGCCCCCACGCCTCGTAATAGCTCTTACAGCTCGGTAACGGAGCCACCCGCAGCGGCGATCTTCTCCTTCGCCGCGGACGAGAAGGCGTGAGCCTGAACGTTCACAGCGACGGAGATCTCGCCGGTGCCGAGCACCTTCACGAGCTGGTTCTTGCGGACAGCGCCCTTGGCGACCAGCGACTCGACGGTGACCTCGCCACCGTCGGGGAACAGCTCGCCGAGCTTGTCCAGGTTGACGACCTGGTAGGTCGTCTTGAACAGCGCGTTGGAGAAGCCCTTGAGCTTCGGCAGACGCCTCTGCAGCGGCACCTGGCCACCCTCGAAGCCGAGGGGGACCGTCGTACGGGCGTGGCTGCCCTTGGTGCCGCGACCGGACGTCTTGCCCTTCGACGCCTCGCCACGACCCTTGCGGATCTTGGCCTTGTTGGCGCCGGGGGCTGGACGCAGGTCGTGAATCTTGAGCGGAGCCTTGTCAGTCATGACTAGTCGACCTCTTCCACCTCGACGAGGTGCGTCACCACGGAGACCATCCCGCGAATCTCGGGCCGGTCCTCCTTGACGACGACGTCGCCGATTCGCTTCAGGCCAAGCGAACGCAGCGAGTCACGCTGGTTCTGCTTGCCACCGATCTTCGAGCGAACCTGAGTGATCTTCAGGCGTGCCATGACTAGCTCACCGCCTTCGCGGCCGCCGCCTCGGCGAGACCCTCACGCTGAGCCTTCAGCATGCGGGCCGGAGCGACGTCCTCGATCGGCAGGCCACGGCGGGCGGCGATCTCCTCGGGGCGCGAGAGGCCCTTCAGAGCCGCCACGGTGGCGTGCACGATGTTGATCGGGTTGTCGGAGCCGAGCGACTTCGACAGCACGTCGTGGATGCCGGCGCACTCCAGCACCGCACGCACCGGGCCACCGGCGATGACGCCGGTACCGGCCGAGGCCGGACGGAGGAAGACGACACCGGCCGCCTCCTCGCCCTGCACGGTGTGCGGGATGGTGCCCTGGATCCGAGGCACCTTGAAGAAGTGCTTCTTCGCCTCTTCGACGCCCTTGGCGATGGCCGCGGGCACTTCCTTGGCCTTGCCGTAGCCGACGCCGACCAGGCCGTTGCCGTCACCGACGACGACGAGGGCGGTGAAGCTGAAGCGACGACCACCCTTCACGACCTTGGCCACTCGGTTGATCTTCACTACGCGCTCGATGTACGAGACGCCCTTGTCGGCGGCGCCACCGCGGCGATCGTCACGACGGTCCCGCCGCTCGCCACCGGTGCCGCCACCGCGACGCGGAGCTGCAGCCATCAGTGGTTCCTCTTCTCAGTTGCCATCAGAATTCGAGCCCGCCTTCGCGGGCGCTGTCCGCCAGAGCCGCGATGCGGCCGGCGTAGCGGTTGCCACCGCGGTCGAAGACGACCTTGGTGATCCCGGCTTCCTTGGCCCGCTGAGCGAGGAGCTCGCCGACCTTCTTCGCCTTCTCGGTCTTGTCCGCCTCCAGCGTGCGCAGTGCCGCGTCCATGGTGGACGCGCTCACCAGCGTGTGGCCGACGGAGTCGTCCACGATCTGGACGAACATGTGACGCGTCGAGCGGTTGACGACCAGGCGCGGACGCTCGGCCGTACCGACGACGAACTTGCGGACGCGGCGGTGACGGCGAGCCCGCGAGACGGTGCGGGCAGCCGTGTGCTTGCTGAACGCAGTCTTCGGAGCCATGCCTACTTACCAGCCTTTCCGACCTTGCGGCGGATCTGTTCGCCCTGGTAGCGCACGCCCTTGCCCTTGTACGGGTCAGGCTTGCGCAGCTTGCGGATGTTGGCCGCGACCTCGCCGACCTTCTGCTTGTCGATGCCGTCCACGTGGAACAGGGTCGGCTTCTCGACGCGGAAGGTGACGCCCTCGGGGGCGTCCACGATGACCGGGTGACTGAAGCCCAGCGAGAACTCCAGCTGCGTCGGGCCCTTGGCCTGGACGCGGTAACCGACGCCGACGATCTCCAGAGACTTGGAGTAACCCTGGGTGACGCCCTGCACCATGTTGGCGATCAGCGTCCGGGACAGGCCGTGCAGCGCACGGACCTTGTTCTCGTCGTTGGGCCGGGAGACGGCGATGGCGCCGTCGTCGTCGCGAGCGACCGTGATGGGCTCGGCGACCTTGTGACTGAGCGTGCCCTTCGGGCCCTTGACCTGGACATCCTGGCCGGCGATCGTGATGTCTACGCCGCTGGGCACAGGGATGGGCAGCCGTCCGATTCTCGACATGCTGTGTTCCTCCCCTCTACCAGACGTAGGCGAGGACTTCCCCGCCCACGCCACGCTTGCCGGCCTGCTTGTCGGTCATGAGACCGGCGGACGTCGAGATGATCGCGACGCCCAGTCCGCCCAGGACTCGAGGCAGGTTGTCCTTCTTTGCATAAACCCGCAGACCGGGCTTGGAAACCCGGCGCAGGCCCGCGAGCGACCGCTCACGGGTGGGCCCGAACTTGAGCTCCACCACGAGGTTCTTGCCAACCTTGGCGTCTTCGACGGTCCAAGCCTGGATGTAACCCTCCTGCTGGAGGATCTCGGCGATGTGCGCCTTGATCTTCGAGTACGGCATCGTCACGCTGTCGTGGTACGCCGAATTCGCGTTACGCAGACGTGTGAGCATGTCTGCGATCGGGTCGGTCATCGTCATGGCCAGTGGCCTTCCTCGCCGCGGTTTCCAGTCGGCCAAGCAGCGCTCTGCCGGTGGACCTTCGGCGCGGTCATGGACGCTCTTCGAGAGCGCCCGGGTCTTCTTCTGAAAATATGATCACCCAGGGGCGGCACGGAGGCCGCCCCTAAGGTTATCTACCAGCTCGACTTGGTGATGCCGGGCAGCTCGCCCCGGTGCGCCATCTCGCGGAAGCACACGCGGCAGAGCCCGAACTTGCGGTAGACGGCGCGCGGCCGGCCACAACGCGAGCAACGGGTGTACGCCCGGACCTCGAACTTCTGCTTGCGCCCCGCCTTGGCGATCAGCGACTTCTTCGCCATTGGATCAGGCCTCCTTGAACGGGAAGCCGAGGAGCTTCAGCAGCGCCCGGCCCTGGTCGTCGTTCTTCGCCGTGGTCACGATCGTGATGTCCATGCCCCGCGGCCGGTCGACCTTGTCCTGGTCGACCTCGTGGAACATGACCTGCTCGGTCAGACCGAACGTGTAGTTGCCGTTGCCGTCGAACTGCTTGGGCGACAGGCCGCGGAAGTCCCGGATACGGGGCAGGGCCAGCGCCAGCAGGCGGTCGAGGAACTCCCACATGCGGTCGCCGCGCAGCGTGACGTGCGCGCCGATCGGCATGCCCTCGCGCAGCTTGAACTGGGCGATGGACTTGCGCGCCCGGACGACGGCCGGCTTCTGGCCGGTGATCACGGTGAGGTCGCGGACGGCGCCCTCGATGAGCTTCGAGTCGCGAGCCGCCTCGCCGACGCCCATGTTGACCTTGATCTTGGTCAGCGCGGGGATCTGCATGACGTTCTCGATGCCGAACTGCTCGCGAAGCTGGGCCGCGATCTCCTCGCGGTACTTCGTCTTGAGTCGCGGCGTCGGGCGCTCGGTCTCAGTGGTCGTGGCAGTCATCAGCTGTCCTCACCCGTCTCGTCGGCCTTCTTCTCGTCGGCCTTCTTCTCGGCGGGCTTCTCGTCCTTGAGCTTCTTCACGTTCGAGACGTGGATGGGGCCCTCCATGGTCTGCACGCCGCCGGTCTTGGCGCCGCGCGGACCCTGGTGGGTCTCCTTCGAGTGCTTCTTGATCATGTTGACGCCCTCGACCACCACACGGTCCTCGTGCGGGAGCGTGGCGATGACGTGACCCTTGGCACCCTTGTCCTTGCCGGCGATGACCTTGACCAGGTCACCCTTCTTCACATGCAGCTTCGGCATTACAGCACCTCCGGGGCGAGCGAGATGATGCGCATGAACTTCTTGTCGCGCAGCTCGCGGCCGACCGGGCCGAAGATACGAGTGCCACGAGGGTCACCGCTGTCCTTGATGATGACGGCGGCGTTCTCGTCGAAGCGGATGTAGGAGCCGTCGGGCCGGCGGCGCTCCTTGACCGTGCGGACGATGACGGCCTTGACCACGTCGCCCTTCTTGACGCCCGTGCTGCCCGGCAGCGCGTCCTTGACAGTGGCGACGATGATGTCGCCGATACCGGCGTAGCGTCGGCCCGAGCCACCGAGAACACGGATGCAAAGGATCTCCTTCGCGCCCGTGTTGTCGGCGACCTTGAGCCGCGACTCCTGCTGGATCACGTTGAACTCCTGTTAGTCGCGCCGGTTCTCATTTCTGAGCCTGGCGGAACCGTCGTTGTCTTGTTCCCACGGCCACAACGCCCATAGGCGCCGCACCGCAGGCGACGCGAGGCCCGCATGTGGCCCCGCGTCCTTGGACGCCGTCATGGGGGCTCTCAGAGCCCCCACGAGGCGCGGTATATGTCGAGAAGGAGAGTTACTTCGCCTTCTCGAGGATCTCCACGACCCTCCACCGCTTGGTGGCGGAGAGGGGGCGGGTCTCCATGAGCAGCACGCGGTCGCCGACGCCACAGGCGTTGGCCTCGTCGTGTGCCTTGTACTTGGTCGTACGGCGGATGACCTTGCCGTACAGACGGTGCTTGACGCGGTCCTCAACGGCGACGACGACGGTCTTGTCCATCTTGTCGCTCACCACGAGGCCCTCGCGGACCTTGCGGAAGTTCCGCTGCTCGTTCGTCTCGGTGGTCTCGGTCTCAGCCATCGCTCGTCTCCTTCTCGACCGTGACGATGCCCAGCTCGCGCTCGCGCATCACGGTGTAGATACGGGCGATCTCGCGGCGGACGGCGCGCAGCCGCCCGTGGCTCTCCAACTGACCGGTCGCCGCCTGGAAGCGGAGGTTGAACAGCTCCTCCTTGGCCTCCTTCAGCTTCTGGACGAGGGTGTCCTCGTCCTCGAGCCGCAGCTCGCCGGCGGTCAGGCCCTTAGCCATCACGCCTCACCCACTTCACGCTTAACGATCTTGCACTTCATCGGGAGCTTGTGGATCGCACGCTGAAGCGCTTCGCGGGCGATCGGCTCCGCCACGCCGGACAGCTCGAACATCACGCGTCCGGGCTTGACGTTGGCGATCCACCACTCCGGCGAACCCTTACCGGAACCCATGCGGGTCTCGGCAGGCTTCTTGGTGAGCGGACGGTCGGGGTAGATGTTGATCCACACCTTGCCGCCACGGCGGATGTGACGGGTCATGGCGATACGAGCGGACTCGATCTGACGGTTGGTCACGTAGGAGTGCTCAACCGCCTGGATGCCGAACTCGCCGAACGTGACCCTGGTGCCGCCCTTGGCGGCTCCGCTGCGGTCAGGCCGGTGCTGCTTGCGGTGCTTGACCCTGCGCGGGATCAGCATGGTCAGCTCCCTTCAGCACCCGGCTGCGCAGCCGGGCCGGTCTCGGGGGCGGCCTGCGAGGCCGCCTCAGTGCGGGGGGCGCGGTCGCCACGGCCGCCGCCACGACGGGGGCGGTCGCCGCCACCACGACGCGGACGGTCGCCGCCGCCACCACGACGGTCGTCACGCTCGCGACGCTGGCCGGCACGAGCGCCGGCGGCAGCCGCCTCGCGCTCGGCGCGGCTGGTCGGAGCCTCGCCCTTGTAGATCCAGACCTTCACGCCGATGCGGCCGAAGGTCGTACGGGCCTCGTAGAAGCCGTAGTCGATGTCCGCGCGGAGGGTGTGCAGCGGCACGCGGCCCTCACGGTAGAACTCCGACCGCGACATCTCGGCGCCGCCCAGACGACCGGAGCACTGGACACGGATGCCCTTGGCGCCGGACTTCATGGCCGACTGCATCGCCTTGCGCATGGCGCGGCGGAACGAGACACGGCTGGACAGCTGCTCGGCAACGCCCTGCGCGACGAGCTGCGCGTCGATCTCCGGGTTCTTGACCTCGAGGATGTTGAGCTGGACCTGCTTCTTGGTCAGCTTCTCCAGGTCGCCACGGATACGGTCCGCCTCGGCGCCGCGCCGGCCGATCACGATGCCGGGACGCGCGGTGTGGATGTCCACCTGCACGCGGTCCGTCGTGCGCTCGATCTCGACCTTGGAGATGCCGGCCCGCTCCATGCCCTTCTGCAGCATGCGGCGGATCGCCACGTCCTCGGCGACATAGGCCTTGTACAGCTTGTCGGCGTACCACCGGCTCTTGAAGTCGGTCGTGATGCCGAGGCGGAACCCGTGCGGGTTAACCTTCTGGCCCACTATCGGGTCCTTCCCTTCGGCTCGCGGGACTCCACGATCACAGTGATGTGGCTCGTCCGCTTGTTGATCCGATAGGCACGACCCTGGGCACGCGGGCGGAACCGCTTCAGCGTCGGGCCCTCGTCGACCCACGCCCGGCTGACGACGAGCGTCTGCGGGTCGAGGTCGAAGTTGTGCTCAGCGTTCGCCATGGCGCTGCTGAGCACCTTGTAGATCGGCTCGCTCGCCGACTGGGGAGCGAACTGCAGCACGGCCTGCGCCTCCGAAGCGGGCAGCCCGCGAATGAGGTCCACCACACGGCGGGCCTTCTGGGGCGTGACACGGACGAACCGCGCCTGAGCCCTGGCTTCCATCGCTTTCTCCTACTTCCGGGACGCTTACCGCCGGCTGCGGCGGTCTTCCTTGACGTGGCTGCGGAAGGTCCGCGTGGGGGCGAACTCTCCCAGCTTGTGGCCGATCATCGACTCGGTGACGAAAACCGGGACGTGCTTGCGGCCGTCGTGCACGGCGATCGTGTGCCCGAGCATGTCGGGAACGATCATGGAGCGCCGCGACCACGTCTTGATGACGTTCTTGGTGCCCTTCTCGTTCTGGACGTCGACCTTCTTCTGAAGGTGACCGTCCACGAAGGGACCCTTCTTAAGGCTACGTGGCATTTCGGCTGCTCCTACCGCTTCTTCCTCTTGCTCCGACGACGGATGATCAGTCGGTCGCTGGCCTTGTTGGCCTGGCGGGTGCGCCCCTCGGGCTTGCCCTTCGGGTTCACCGGGTGGCGACCACCGGAGGTCTTGCCCTCACCACCACCGTGCGGGTGGTCGACGGGGTTCATCGCGACACCGCGGACGGTGGGGCGCTTGCCCTTCCACCGCATACGGCCGGCCTTGCCCCAGTTGATGTTGGCCTGCTCGGCGTTGCCGACCTGGCCCACCGTCGCCCGGCAGCGCACGTCGACCATGCGCATTTCGCCGGACGGCATACGCAGCGTGGCGTACTGGCCTTCCTTGGCGAGCAGCTGGATCTGTGCGCCCGCGGAGCGGCCGAGCTTGGCGCCGCCGCCCGGACGGAGCTCCACCGCGTGGATGAAGGTACCGGTCGGGATGTTGCGCAGCGGCAGGCAGTTGCCCGGCTTGATGTCGGCAGCGGGGCCGTTCTCGATACGGTCGCCCTGCTTGATGCCGGTCGGCGCGATGATGTAGCGCTTCTCGCCGTCGGCGTAGTGGAGCAGAGCGATGTTGGCGGTGCGGTTGGGGTCGTACTCGATGTGAGCGACCTTGGCCGGAATGCCGTCCTTGTCATGCCTACGGAAGTCGATGATCCGGTAGGCGCGCTTGTGACCGCCGCCCTGGTGGCGGGCGGTGACCCGGCCGTGTACGTTACGGCCGCCCTTGCTGTGAAGGGGCGCAAGCAGCGACTTCTCGGGCGTGCTGCGGGTGATCTCGGAGAAGTCCGAGACACTCGACCCGCGGCGACCCGGGGTCGTCGGCTTGTACTTACGGATGCCCATCTTTTTCGTTCATCCTTCGTCGGTTACATGGGTGAGCCCGCCGCGCGAAAGCGCGACGGTCTCGACCCCGCACAGGCCGTGCGGCCCGCACTCACTTCTATGGCGCTGCTAGCCGATCTGACCGAAGATGTCGATCCGATCGCCCTCGACCAGGCTCACGATCGCGCGCTTGGTGTCGGGACGCTTGCCGAAACCGGTACGGGTGCGCTTGCGCTTGCCCTGCCGGTTGATCGTGTTCACGCTGGTGACCTTGACCCCGAAGATCTGCTCAACAGCGATCTTGACCTGGGTCTTGTTCGCGGTGTTCTTCACCAGAAACGTGTACTTGTTGTTCTCATCGATCAGGCCGTAGCTCTTCTCAGAGACGACCGGCTTGATGATGATGTCGCGCGGGTCGGCGATCTTCTCCATCAGGCCTCTTCCTTCCCGCTGTCGCTCAGGCGAGCGACGACCTGGTCATACGCCTCCTGCGTGAAGACCACGTCGTCCGCCACGAGCACGTCGTACGTGTTGAGCTGCCCCGCGTCCAGCAGGTGGACCTCGGGAGCGTTACGCAGGCTCAGCCACGTCAGCTCGTCGGCCTCGTCGACCACGACGAGGACGCGCGGAGCCTGGGTGACCTTGCGCAGCGCCTCGAGGGCGGCCTTGGTCTTGGGCGTCTCGCCGGAGACCAGCGAGCTGACCACGTGGACGCGACCGCCGCCGGCCCGGTCGGAGAGGGCGCCACGCAGGGCGGCGGCCTTCATCTTCTTGGGCGTGCGCTGCGAGTAGTCGCGCGGCACGGGGCCGTGGACGGTGCCACCGCCGGTGAACTGCGGCGCACGGGTCGAGCCCTGACGGGCGCGGCCGGTGCCCTTCTGGCGGTACGGCTTCTTGCCGCCGCCGGAGACCTCACCGCGGGTCTTGGCCTTGTGGGTGCCCTGCCGGCGAGCGGCGAGCTGGGCCACGACCACCTGGTGGATCAGCGGCACGTTGACCTTGGCGCCGAAGATGTTCTCGGGCAGGTCGACGGTGCCGGCCTTCGCGCCGCTGGCGTCGAGGACGTCAATAGTGGTGCTCACTTGGCAGCCCCCTTCTTGGCAGAGGTGCGAACGAGGACCAGGCTTCCGTTGGCGCCGGGGATCGCACCCTTGATCAGGATGAGGCCCTTCTCGGCGTCCACGGAGTGAACCTTGAGGCTCTGCACGGTGGTGCGGACGTTACCCATCCGACCAGCCATGCGCAGACCCTTGAAAACGCGGCCCGGGGTGGCGCAGCCACCGATGGAACCCGGCGAACGGTGCTTGCGCTGCGTACCGTGCGACGCGCCCAGACCACCGAAGCCGTGCCGCTTCATGACACCGGCGAAGCCCTTGCCCTTGCTCTTGCCCGTCACGTCGACGAACTGGCCGGCCTCGAAGGTGTCGGCCAGCAGCTCCTGGCCCAGGGTGTAGTCGCTCGCGTCGTCGGTGCGGATCTCCGCGAAGTAACGGCGCGGGGTGATGTCGTGCTTACGCAGGTAGTCGCCGAGCGGCTTGTTGACCTTCCGGGGGTCGACCTGCCCGAAGCCGAGCTGGACGGCGGAGTAGCCGTCCTTCTCTGCAGTGCGGACGCGGGTCACCACACACGGACCGGCCTCGACCACGGTCACCGGCACCAGCCGGTTGTCCGCGTCGAAGACCTGGGTCATGCCGAGCTTCTTGCCCAGGACGCCCTTGATCGTCTTAGCCATGTCAGTGTGTTCCCTCAGAGCTTGATCGAAATGTCGACACCCGCGGGGAGGTCGAGCCGCATGAGCGAGTCAACCGTCTTGGGGGTCGGGTCGATGATGTCAATCAGCCGCTTGTGCGTGCGCATCTCGAAGTGCTCGCGGCTGTCCTTGTACTTGTGCGGCGAGCGGATGACGCAGTACACGTTCTTCTCGGTCGGCAGCGGCACCGGGCCCGCGACCTTCGCGCCAGTCCGCGTCACCGTCTCGACGATCTTCTTGGCCGAGCTGTCGATGACCTCGTGGTCATAGGCCTTAAGCCGGATGCGGATCTTCTGTCCCGCCATAGTGGCCTCGGTGTCCTTCGCTGTCGTCTGAAAAAGTATCGTGCGGCCTTATGCCGCTGTATTGGTGCAGGTCGAAGCCTGCTAGACCCCACGAGGCAGACGCAGTGGATCTGCCTTTTCTTCCGTGATCCGGCAGTGACTTCGGTCATATCTCTTCGGCCGAAGCAACTGCTGGATCACGGCCTTCACATGAGGTCCCTAACGTGGTTCGGCGGTCGGCTCCGAGTCCGGGGCCGACCGCCGCCCCGACGGTCTAGCTACTTGATGATCTTCACGACCCGGCCGGCGCCGACGGTGCGGCCACCCTCACGGATCGCGAACTTGAGGCCTTCCTCCATGGCGATGGGCTGGATCAGCTCAACGCGCATTTCGGTGTTGTCGCCCGGCATGACCATCTCCGTGCCCTCGGGGAGGTTCACGACACCGGTCACGTCAGTCGTACGGAAGTAGAACTGCGGGCGGTAGTTGTTGAAGAACGGCGTGTGGCGGCCGCCCTCGTCCTTGGACAGGATGTAGACCTGGCCGTTGAACTCGGTGTGCGGGGTGGTCGTGCCCGGCTTGATGATGCACTGGCCGCGCTCGACGTCGTCGCGCTTGATGCCGCGGAGCAGCAGGGCGGCGTTGTCACCGGCGTGACCCTCGTCGAGCATCTTGTTGAACATCTCGATGCTGGTGACGGTGGTGGTCGTCTTCTCCGGCTTGATGCCGATGATGTCGACCTGCTCGTTGACCTTGACGATGCCGCGCTCGATACGACCGGTGACGACGGTGCCACGACCGGTGATCGAGAAGACGTCCTCGACCGGCATGAGGAACGGCTTGTCCGTCTCACGCGGGGGCTCGGGCACGTTCTCGTCGACGGCGTTCATCAGCTCGATGATGCTGTCGGCCCACTTCTGGTCGCCCTCGAGAGCCTTGAGAGCGGAGACGCGGACGACGGGCAGGTCGTCGCCGGGGAACTCCTGAGCGGACAGGAGCTCACGGACCTCCAGCTCGACGAGCTCGAGGATCTCCTCGTCGTCGACCATGTCGGCCTTGTTGAGGGCCACGACGATGTAGGGGACGCCGACCTGGCGGGCCAGGAGGACGTGCTCCTTCGTCTGCGGCATCGGGCCGTCGGTGGCGGCGACCACGAGGATGGCGCCGTCCATCTGGGCAGCACCGGTGATCATGTTCTTCACGTAGTCGGCGTGACCGGGGCAGTCAACGTGAGCGTAGTGACGCTTCTCGGTCTGGTACTCGACGTGCGCGATGGAGATCGTAATGCCGCGAGCCTTCTCCTCGGGCGCCTTGTCGATCTTGTCGAACGGGGTCGCCTTGTTCAGCTCGGGGAAACGGTCGTGAAGCACCTTGGTGATCGCCGCGGTCAGCGTGGTCTTGCCGTGGTCGATGTGTCCAATGGTGCCGATGTTCATGTGCGGCTTAGTCCGCTCGAACTTGGCCTTGCCCACTGGTTCTCTCCTTGAGAATCTGACTGACTTTCGTCTACACACTCGGGCCCGGGAACTCCCGAACCCCTTGGCGGCGGGGTGGCTCTCACCACCCCACCAGGGACCAGGACTTTATTCGCCCCGGGCCTTCGCGACGATCTCCTTGGCGATGCCCGGGGGCACCTCCGAGTAGGAGTCGAACTGCATGCTGTAGCTCGCGCGCCCCTGCGTCTTGCTACGCAGGTCACCCACGTAGCCGAACATCTCAGACAGCGGCACGAGCGCCGTGACGACACGGGCGCCGGCCCGCTCGTCCATAGACTGGATCTGTCCGCGGCGACCGTTGAGGTCACCGATGACATCACCCATGTAGTCCTCGGGCGTGGTGACCTCGACGGCCATCATCGGCTCGAGAAGCACTGCGTCCGCCTTGCGCGCGGCCTCCTTGAAGGCCATCGAGCCGGCGATCTTGAACGCCATTTCCGAGGAGTCGACGTCGTGCGCGGCACCGTCGACGAGCGTCACCTTCACGCCCACCATCGGGTAGCCGGCCAGCACGCCGAACTCGGCGGCCTCCTGGGCGCCCGCGTCGACCGACGGGATGTACTCCCTCGGGACACGACCACCCGTGACCTTGTTCTCGAACTCGTAGCCGTCGTTGCCTTCACCCAGCGGCTCGAGGTTGATGATCACCCGCGCGAACTGACCGGAACCACCGGTCTGCTTCTTGTGGGTGTAGTCGAGCTTCTCCACCTTGCGGCGGATGGTCTCGCGGTAGGCCACCTGCGGGCGGCCGACGTTGGCCTCGACCTTGAACTCGCGACGCATGCGGTCGACGAGGATCTCCAGGTGAAGCTCGCCCATGCCCCAGATGACCGTCTGACCGGTCTCCTCGTCGCGGCGAACCTGGAAGGACGGGTCCTCCTCGGCCAGCCGCTGGATGGCGGTCGACAGCTTCTCCTGGTCGCCCTTGGTCTTGGGCTCGATGGCGACGTTGATGACCGGAGCCGGGAACGTCATCGACTCGAGCACGACCTGGTTGGTCGGGTCGGACAGGGTGTCGCCGGTCGTGGTGTCCTTCAGACCCATGACCGCGACGATCTGGCCGGCAATCGCCGTCGGGCGCTCCTCGCGCTTGTTGGCGTGCATCTGGTAGATCTTGCCGATCCGCTCCTTCTTACCCTTCACAGAGTTGACGACCTGTGAACCGGTCTCGAGCGTGCCCGAGTAGATGCGGATGTAGGTGAGCTTGCCCAGGTGCGGGTCGCTCGCGATCTTGAAGGCCAGAGCGGAGAACGGCTCGGTCGGGTCGGCGTGACGCTCGATGACCTTGTCCTCGTGGCCGACCGCGTGGCCCTTGAAGGCCGGGATGTCGGTCGGGGCCGGGAGGAAGGCGACGATCGCGTCGAGCAGGGGCTGCACGCCCTTGTTCTTGAACGCGGTGCCGCAGAGCACCGGGTTGATGGCGCTGGCCAGCGTGGCGCGGCGGATGGCCGCGACCAGCTGCTCCTCGGTGGGCTCGACGCCCTCGAGGAAGAGCTCCATCAGCTCGTCGTCGTTCTCGGCGACCGTCTCGATGAGGCGGTCACGCCACTCGCGAGCGGCCTCGGCGTGGTCGGCCGGGATGTCGACGGTGTCGTACATCTCGCCCTTGGCCGCCTCGGCGCTCCAGAGGTAACCCTTCATCTTGATGAGGTCGATGACGCCCTTGAAGTCGGCCTCAACGCCCCAGGGAAGCTGGATGACAGCCGGGGTCGCGCCCAGACGGCTGATCATCATGTCGACGCAGCGGTGGAACTCCGCGCCGACACGGTCCATCTTGTTGACGAAGCAGATCCGGGGGACGTCGTAGCGGTCAGCCTGGCGCCACACCGTCTCCGACTGCGGCTCGACACCCGCGACGCCGTCGAACACGGCGACGGCACCGTCGAGGACGCGGAGCGAACGCTCCACCTCGATGGTGAAGTCGACGTGACCCGGGGTGTCGATGATGTTGATGGTGTGACCGATCCACTCACAGGTGGTCGCGGCAGACGTGATCGTGATGCCGCGCTCCTGCTCCTGCTCCATCCAGTCCATCGTGGCAGCGCCCTCGTGGACCTCACCGATCTTGTAGTTGATACCGGTGTAGAACAGGATGCGCTCGGTCGTGGTGGTCTTGCCCGCGTCGATATGGGCCATGATCCCGATGTTTCGGACCTTGGCCAGGTCAAGAGCGGTCGTGGTGGCCACTTCTCTCGCGTCCTCGTCGTCTCGTCGAACCCGCCGGGGTTACCAGCGGTAGTGGGCGAAGGCCTTGTTGGACTCGGCCATCTTGTGGGTGTCCTCGCGCTTCTTGACACTCGCCCCAAGGCCGTTGCTGGCGTCGAGGAGCTCGTTCATGAGGCGCTCGGTCATGGTCTTCTCGCGGCGGGCGCGGGAGTACTGCACCAGCCAGCGCAGGGCCAGGGTGGTGCTGCGCGCGGCGCGCACCTCGACCGGCACCTGGTACGTGGCACCACCGACGCGGCGGCTGCGGACCTCGAGGGTCGGCTTGACGTTGTCGAGCGCGCGCTTCAGGGTGACGACCGGGTCGTTGCCGGTCTTCTCCCTGCAGCCCTCGAGGGCGCCGTACACGATGGACTGCGCGATGGAGCGCTTGCCGTCGAGAAGCACCTTGTTGATCAGGGCGGTCACCAGGGGCGAGCTGTAAACCGGGTCAGACATGAGCTGACGACGGCCAGGAGAACCCTTGCGAGGCATAGTTAGCTCTTCTCCTTCTTGGCGCCGTAGCGGCTGCGGGCCTGCTTGCGGTTGCGGACACCCTGGGTGTCCAGCGAGCCACGGATGATCTTGTAGCGAACACCGGGCAGGTCCTTCACACGACCGCCACGCACGAGCACGATGGAGTGCTCCTGCAGGTTGTGGCCCACACCCGGGATGTAGGCCGTGACCTCGATGCCGTTCGTGAGTCGAACGCGGGCCACCTTGCGCAGTGCCGAGTTGGGCTTCTTCGGGGTCGTGGTGTACACGCGCTGGCACACGCCGCGCCGCTGCGGACTCCCCTTGAGGGCAGGAGTCTTGGTCTTCGAGACCTTGTCCTGCCGGCCCTTGCGGACCAACTGCTGAATAGTGGGCACTGCCACTCCGTTTCGTGCCTTGGCCGGTGTTTCGTCAGTTGTGATGCATTTCGCAGGTACTGCCGGTGTCATGACCTGCTGATTTTTCTTGTCTCGGTGCCCCCGCGCTCGGGCGTGTCGCGCTATTCACGCAGACGTCCCGCGAGGTTTACGAGCCAGGAAGCCGTCCCGCGCTCGTAATGAGCGCACGGTCGAGAGCCCGCTAGAGACGGGCACGAAGCTCAAGACTACCCAGGCCTCTGCGACACGTCAAAGCGGCGCGGCAAAGCGGACAAGCCTTGCCACTCCAGGACGCCGAGACCGTTTTCATCAGTGCTCGGCTACTGCTCCGGGTCCATGATATCGGGATGGAGGGGCGAACTGTGACGGGTTCGCAAGGACTGCCAGGGCAGCCGTTTGCATGGCGGTGACCCCTGCCCTCAACGTGGGCAGGGGATCGGGGCGGAAAGTCCCGGTATGCGGGCGTCCGACCAGGCCGGAGGGTGGGGCCGCGCCTACGTACCAGTAGACGGAAGGGACGCCGTAGAGGGGGAAGTCCTCGCAGGCCGAGCCGCCTGGGGCGGTGACGACCGTGCCGAGCGCGGCCTCGTGGGCCCGGCGTACCAGGGCGGTGGCGGCGCGGTCGTTCACACCGGGCGGCACCCTGGAGACCACGATGACGCCGGCTCCCGCCGTCTCCTCCGCCAGCCGCGCGACGCGGGCGACGGCCCGGGTCACCGCGTCCTCCGTCGCGGCCCTGACCGTGATCCCCGCCTCGGCGAGGGTGGGGACGACGTTCGCGCGCTCGCCCGCGTGCAGCGTCCCCACGGTGACGATCGCCTGGTCGAACGCCGTCTGATCGAGCCGGTGGACGAGCTCGGCGACGGCCGCGACCGGATTGCGCCCGACGGCTTGGCCCACTTCTCCGGCGTGCCCGCCGTCTCCCGTGACGACGACGCGGAGTTCGGCGCCGGCCGCGGTGGGCGGCTCCGGGTAGGCGATCAGGCCCGCGGGGAACGGCGAGACGTGCTGGGCCAGCGCCACGTCCGGGACGCCGAACCGCTCGTACAGGCCGTCGGCCAGCATCGCCGCGGCGCCCTCCAGCGTCTCCTCCGCGGGCTGGCCGATCACGAGCACCGTGCCCCGCCAGTCGTCCGCGGCGGCCAGCCGGCGGGCGGCGCCGGCCAGGCAGGCGAGGTGGAGGTCGTGACCGCAGGCGTGGGAGACCGGGACCGTCCTGCCGTCGGGGGTCGTCGCGGTGGCGGTGCTCGCGTACGACAGGCCGGTCTCCTCCTTGACGGGGAGCGCGTCCAGCTCGGCCCTGAGCATGACCGTGATCCCGTCGCCGCGGCACAGCCTCCCGACCACCCCATGGCCGCCGACCCCGGTCGTCACCTCGTACCCGGCCGCGACCAGCCGCCCCGCCAGGCGGGCGGCCGTCCTGTCCTCCTGCCAGGACAGCTCGGGGTGGGCGTGCAGGTCGGCCCGGAAGATCGCCAGGTCACGCAGCTCGGCGGTCACGGGAGACGACCCCGACGGCGCGGGGGACGGTTCGGCGGTCATGGGAAGGGGTGTGGGTCGGGGTTCAGGTCGACCGGGGTCAGGGGCGCGGTGCGGTGGCCGAGCCGGTACGGAACCTCCAGCGGACGCGTCAGACCGCGCACCCTGCGGTTGCGGTGGCCGAAGGTCATCGGGAGCGTGCCGGGGACCAGCACCTTGACGCAGGAGAAGCCGCAGGCCCGGTGCTCCGGCGTGGTCTGGTCGATGACGACGACGTCCATGCCCTCGGCGAGGAAGCGGTCCACCACCCGCGTGACGTCGAGATCGCCGGGCACGGTGAACGCCTCCATGTCGGGCAGGCGTCGCACGGCCGTGCCCTCGGTCAGGAACGTGAGCCGGTCGAAGGCGGCGTCGGCGCCGTACAGGGTGGAGTGGTCGTGCATCGTGGCCACCAGATCAGGATTTATCACCATCTCCTGGGCTCGGTGAACCTCGTCCGGATATCGGCGGATCAGGTCGGCCAGCAGCGGCCCGAGCTCGCTCAACGCGCCGAGCACGGCCTTCTCCGGCACCAGATGGGCCCCGGCGGCGCACACCATGCGCGGCCTGCCCGGGTCGCCGTCCTGCCGCACGCCCATCGCCCACACGCTGGGGACGCCGTGCTCCATCGTCGTGTCGTACAGCTCGACCCGGTAGCCGGTCTCCGCGGTGATCGCGGCGGCCTGGAGCGGGATGGTGCGGTCCCGTGCCGTGCCGGGGTCGATCCGCGGCACCGGGAGCCGGCCGTACCAGGTCATGAGGAAGGCGTCCCGCTCGACCGTCTCCAGCAGCCCGTAGAGCAGGGCCTCGGCCATGCTGCCGCCGAGCGCGCACCCGTTCGAGATCTCGAACAGGAACGGCCGCTCCCGCCCCCGCACGTAGTAATAAGCCAGGCTCTCCGGCACGAGGATCGGCGCCCGCCGGCCGAAGGAGTACCCCCATACCCAGTCGCAGACGGCGTCCTCGGTGAACGGCCGGAACGCGAACCCCTCCCTCCCGTAGGACGAGGGGTCGTGCTCGCCCAGGGTTCGCGGGTCGAGCGCGTCCGCGGCCACCTCCGCGTAGGAGGCCCGCACGCGGGTGCGCTTGCCGCCGGGCTCGACGCCGCCCCACCGTTCGAGCGCTTCGAGCACGGCGGTGACCTCGCTGGCCCGGTAGCCGCGGGTGCGGCCCACGCCGGGCTCCGAACCGCCCTCGAACCGCAGCGGCAGCATCGCCCCGGCGATCACCAGGCCGCCGAGCGTGTCCCGGATGAGGGGTCTGATCAGCCCGCATTCGCCGTCCACGTACGTGTCGAGCAGCGCGCCGTGCTCGGCCGGCACGTCCCTGACCCGGTAGCCGGGAGGCCGCGGGGCGGCGCCGGGCTCGAACACGGCGGACGCGCGGTCGTCGTCCGGCAGGCCGCCGCAGTCGGGGCAGTGGGGTTCCGGCAGGAACGTGTGGCGTTCGGCGGTGAGCGTGCGCAGGTCGACGTGCCAGACGGCGCACCCGGGACCCTCGGCGGCGTGCGCGGCCAGGGCCGCGATCGTGCGGGCGGCCAGGCGCCCGAGGTACGGGGAGGCCCGCTCGGCGAGTTCGGGGCCGTGGACGGCCAGGACGGCGGCCCGATCGGCACTGTCGGTCCTGACCCGGTTTCGGCGGGTCTCGAAGCAGGTCAGGCAGCCGGGTTCGCCGGGCCGTTGCAGCGGCCCGATGACGGCGACCCCGTACTCGACCCACACGGGCAGCCACGCGCCCCCGTCGCGCCGGGGGCCGCGCGCCCAGCCGTCGCAGGCGCTGATCGTCACCTCCTCCCGCCCGTCGCGGTCCTTCAACGCGATCGTGATCTCCTCGGCCAGCAGGCCCGTCCCCATGACCTCAGCCATGGAGCGGCTCCGTGACGACGCGGACGACGTGCGGCATGAGCGCGTGTACCTCCCGGTCGTGATCCAGCGGAACGGCGCTGACCCGCAGCCCGGCGCCGGCCAGGGCGGCGGCGAGCTCACCGGCGCCGAGCCCGGCCGCCTCCGTGTCGACGGCGACCGGCGGCTCCTGCGCGACGACCGGGCACAGCTCGGGCAGGGGCGCAGAGCCGGGAATGCCCTGGTACGCGGCCAGGATCCCTTCGAGCGTGGTCCGCAGCGCGGCCAAGGGCGTGACGCCCGCCGCCCGCGCCACCAACCGCCCGGCGAGCGTCCCCGCGTACACGGGCACGCCCGAGGGGCCGGTGGCGTCCAGCACCTGGTACGGCAGCCCGATCGCGTCCAGCAGCGCCGCCGAACGCGCGGTCTCGTCGTCGGCCGCCCGCGCGCCGCCCACGTCCACGGCCGGCAGCGGCCCGCCGAACCCGGCCAGCGCCGCGCAGTGGTCCAGCAACCCCGTGACCAGCGCCTCATCGGCCGAGTAACCCGCGGCGGCCCCGGTGGCGTGCGGGTCCAGGAACACCGCGCGGGCGGGCAGCAGCACCTCACCGCCCTCGACGAGGCCACGGCCGCGCACGAATGCCTCGACCCGTCCCGCGGCGACGTCGTCCACCAGCGGGTCGCCCAGGCGGCCGTCATCCGGCGGCCGTTCCCCTTCGCCGGTCAGTGGTGTCCCCTCGGCCGTGACCAGGCGGCGGGGGTCGAGGGCGAGCAGCCCGTGCACGGTGATCGCCTTCAGCGCCGCCCGGTATCGCGCGGCGGCGAAGTCCGCCCCCACGCCGATCACCCGCGCCCGCGACCCTCCGAGGATCCCCATCGGATCGGCCACCGTGGTCACCGAAACGTGCAGCGGGAGCTGCCCGTACTCCCCCTCCTCGATCTCGGCGAACACTCCCGTCCGCGAGTCCATCAACCTGGCCGCCCGCCGCGAGAACTCCTCCTCGCCGAGCGGCCCCGCGCTCGCCCCCGTGCCGGGCGGCAGCGCCGACAGGTGCGGCAGGAAGGAGTGCGTACGCGTGCCGAACCCGTCCAGGTCCACCACGTGCAGACGCGGACCGCCGGACACGCGAGGCGTTCCGGACAGGCAGCGCCCCAGGTCCGCCACCACCTGCCCGGCGACCACGGCAGCGGCGACGGGCGACACGGAGACGTGCCCGGCGGTACGCGGGACGGCCTCCATGGCCGCCAGCCGCCGCCACCCGGCCGCCCACGGCGGGACGTCGCGCCCGACGACGCCGCTCTCGCTCCACCACGCCTCGCCCTCGCGCAGCAGCACGTGCGCGACGGGCAGTCCGCGCTCGGCGCTCAGCCGGTCGAGGCGCCCGGCGGCGGCCAGCCCGTCCGCGTCGGCCGCCGCGACGTGCACGAGCGCCCCGCCCGACGGCTCCCCCAGCACCTCCAGCCCCAGCCTGCGCATGGCGTCGGCCAGGGCGGGCGCCAGCTCGCCGAACCGGTCCGCGTCGGCCAGCAGCGAACACGTGGCGCCGGCCGCCACGGGCAGCACCCCGCGCTCCCCCGCGTCCTCCACCAGCCCGCGCTCACGCAGCGTGGTCAGCAGGCTCGTCACGAACGCCCGCCGCTCGTCGGGCAGCTCCGCGGTCAGCTCGGCCACGGTCCTGCTCCCGTCGAGGTGCACGGCCAGCCGCTCCACCCATAGGTGGACGGAGGCCCCGTTCATCCGCACGACGCCTTCGCGGGTGAGGAAGGCGACACCGCCGGAGGTGGGCGCGAAGCGTACGTCGGCGGGAAGTCTGGGTTTGAAGTCGTTCAACGTGGTGCCTCCGCGGTTCCGATCATGAATTCGCCGACCGCGCACTCCTCCAGCGGGTCCCGCCCGGTCGCCTCGGCGAACGCGGCCGAGTCGCCGCTGCCGAGCCCGCAGGCCGCCAGGCCCATCGCCGTGGCCACGCAGTAGAGCGTCTGGTAGAGCACGCCCACGTGTTTGAGCGTCAGCGCGTACCCCATGCCTTCGTACTTCCACAGCAGCCGGCCGGCGCGACTGGAGACCGCGAGCAGGACCTGGGGTCGGCGGCCGGTGGCGGCGCCGTGCCCGGCGACGGTCAGCAGCCGGCGTACGGCAGGATGGCCGGCCTCGCGTACCGGTCTGAGCACGTGGTCGTGCCCGTCGTAGTGGTACATGCCGGGTTCGAGCCCGGCCACGTTCCTGACGACGGGGTAGATCTCCAGCTCGTGGACGGACCCTCCGGAGGGGTACGGCTTGCGGGTGTACTCGACGCCGTCGGCCGTCCAGCACTCCCGCACCCTGGCCGTGCGGTACAGCAGCTCGCCGAGCAGGTCGAGGGTGATCGGGCGCGCGTCGTCGTGCTCGCGTACGGACCTGCGGCCCTCCAGCACATCCGTGAGCGAGGGGTCCTTGAGCCGCAGCTCGTCCAGGTCGGGCGTGGGCAGCTCGATCGCCCGGCCGGGGTAGGGCCGGGGCCGTGCGGGCAGCGGGTCGAACCGGCCGCGGGCCCAGAACGTCCCGCCGAACCCGTCGCCCAGGTAGCCGCGGTGACCCACCCGGCTCCGATCATGGAACTCCAGCTCGTGCGGCGCCCACTGCCGGAACCGCAGCTCCCGCTCCTCGGCCCCCTCGGGCACCGCCAGCCCGGCCCACGCCAGGTCGGCCAGGACCTCGCCGCCGGGCCGGACCACGTCGCCGACCAGGGCGGGGTCGTGGACGTACAGGTCGCACCAGGCGAGCGGGGAGCTGACGACCAGCGCCTCCCCCTCGCGCCGCAGCATGGCGAACCTGGACAGAACCGGCCGCTCCGGCACCGCCGGCCGTGGCGGCGGCGGGCGCAACGGGTCGAGTGTGTAGAGCGGCGCGCCGTCCCGGGTGATTGTGATCTTGAGCCAGCCTCCGGCGCGCAACCGTTCGACGAGCGGTCCCCCGGCCGTGCGGGGTCCGGCGGCCAGGTCGCGGAGCAGGTGAAGCTCATCCCCCGCGAGTTCGCCGAGGGTCTCGGCGTGCGGCCAGGCGAACAGGCGGGCCCCCGCGTCCAGCCGGGCCAGGTGCACTCCGGCGCGCAGCTCGTACCGTTCCCCGGTCATGAGGCCGCGGCCCGGTAGACGTCGTCGGCGGCGCTCGCGGCGAGGTGGCAGATCAGGAAGCGCTGGTCGGGCGTGAGGCCGATCCTGGTGAGGTGGAGGTACGCGCAGTTCAGGGCCAGGCGGTAGGCGGCGAAGGCGGGGGTGTCCTTCAGGGCGAGCCAGCGTTCGTCGGTCTCCAGGTGCCGGTGGAAGGGGGAGACCTGGGCGAGCGGGGGCTGGGTGGCGGGGCCGCCGGTGGCGTAGCGGAGGCTCAGGCGTCCCTCGTCAATGAGGATTCGGCCCCGGTCGTGGGTGTTCCGGATCGTACGCAGCCACGCGCCGGGCTCTGCGGCGCCGGTCAGGGCCTTGATCCTGGCGGTGAGCGGCTCCCTGTTGCGTTCGTAGTGGGCCTGCCATTGGGCGCGGACGCCTTCCGGCAGGCGCGACAGGTACGCCTCGGCGTGCGAGCGCAGCGAGGTCCTGGCGGCGGGCAGGCCGCCCTCCGACAGGTCGTGCGCCGTGGCGACCACCAGGTCGAAGGCGATGCCCGGCAGCGGTGTGCCGGCTCTGACCCGGTCGAGGGCGTCGAACGCGGCCTCGGTGGTGTCGGCGTAGAAGTCCGCGAGGAACCGGTCGAGCTCGGTGTCGAGTCCTGGGGGTTCGGCGGCGACGGTGTTGTCGGGCGCCCATGGCAGCAGCGGCCCTTGTTCGCCTTCCAGCTCGGCCAGGCGCTCGTGCAGGGGGAGCAGCGCCTGCGGGTCGGTGGTGCCGGCGGACGGGTCGGCGGCCAGATGGCGCTCGACCGCCCGGGCGATCTCCGTGGCGTCGCCGTCCACGAAGATCCGCAGATGCGGGCCGCGCACCCAGTGGCGCAGGAAATATCCCCGTATTTCATGCCAGGCCGGCCGGATCGCGTCCAGGATGAGGTCGTCCATCGGGCCGTCGTGATAGTCCACCCGCAGCCGCGTCCAGGTCATCCGACCCCCACCTCCGACTCCCGCGAGGCCCGGGACGCCAGGTAACGCAGCCGGGCCTCCTCCTGCACCCGGATCCCCAGCCTGTTGGCCAGCAGATGCGCGGCCAGGTCGACGGTCGCCCCCGTCCGCGCCGCGTCGAACCCCGCCGCCGCCAGCTCCTCCGCCAGCCCCGCGATCGAGGCGTACCAGGTGGCCACCACGCCACGGGGCTCACTCGGCGGAGGCCCCTGCGTCACCGTCCTGGCATGCTCGACCAGCGCCACCATCCGCTCGCGGGCCACATGCGACCCGGCATCAGCGGGTGGACCGAACATCCTGCCCTCCCCCGCGACCTGCCAGGCGACCAGCAGCATGGTCAGCCATGCCACGCTCCGTCTCTCGTGTCCGAGCCCTGCCTCGATCAGCTGGAGTGCGATCACGCTGGAGTCGTGGAAGTGCCGCTCCACGGCGTCGAGCGAGCGGCCCGTGCCGTAGCGGTCGTGTTCCGGCCGGTACGGGATGAGGTGGGCGGAGTCGTTCGGATAGAGACGCCGTGCGTAGCCCGGGACGCCTTCGCGGGCGGCGAGGGTCGCGGCGAGCCTGGCGTACCCCTCCGGGTCGATCACCGCCTCCGACGGATGATCGCGCAGATACGCCTCGGCCCGCTCGACGACGTGCTCCGCCGGATGCGACCTGACCCTGATCCGCAGATGCGGGCCGCCCTCCCAGTAGCGCAGGAAGAAGCCGTCGTCGCCGAGGAGCGGCCCGGCCAGGCCGCTGATCATGTCGTCGAGCGGCCCCTGCGAGAAGACGTGCACACTGACCCAGCTCATCGGCCTCCCACCTCGATCAGGTATTCGGTCACCCGCTCCGGCCCCGGGTCGGGCAGCGCCTCCTCGAAGAGCGCGAACGCGCAGCCGCGTATCTGCCGCTCGAAGTTCCTGACCAGGAACAGGTTCGCCAGGTCCAGGAAGAGCGGTTTGCGCGCCTTGTCCTGCCCTTTGTCGCCCGTCTGCTCCGGCCAGGCGCGGACGAACGATCGGTGCGGTACGCCGTACCCGTCCGCCCAGGCGATCAGCCGCGTGAGGTACGCCGCGTCGCCCTCGCCCTTCGCGCGCACCGGCAGCGTGGCCCCCGGCGCCAGCCAGCGACGCCGCTGCACCACCACTCGCCCGGCCTCGACGCGCGGATATCGGGTCACCTCCGACGGGACCCGGCCCATCCGCACCAGCGGTGGCGAGCTGGGATGGAGCAGGTAGCCGGGGCCGAAGACCCGTTCGATGAACCGCGCGGCCGGCGGCAGCCGGAACTCGGCGGCCATCCCGAGATGCAACGGCACGACCCGGCGGCCGAGCCGCTTGGAACGCAGCTCGGGCAGGCCGCTGTCCGGGCAGAGCGTCACGTGCAGGTCCGTGAGCGGCAGCCGCAGGTCGGGCGGGCGCGTGCCGGGCGAGTGGGGGTAGTCGATCTCATATCGGGTGCTCGGCGGGCGCGCGTTGAGCGTGGAGCCCAGGTCGCCGGAGAACTCGGCGTAGACCGCACCCTCCGGGTCCTGGAGCCGGGGCGGCTCGGGGTGGCCGCCGGCGCGTTCGACGAGGTGGTCGAGCCTGCGCAGGGCTCGGCCGTGCCCGCCGTGGACGACGTTGAGCACCAGGGTGTCGGCCACCGACTGTACGTAGCAGGCCGAGGAGGCGGGGATCGCGATCCAGGACGGCCACGACTCCAGCTGCGCGGCCAGCCGTCCGGGGGTGACGCGGCAGGTGCCGTCGGGGTCCTCCGCGTCCAGCGCCAGGCTTCTCGCCTCGGCCCTGAGGTGCTCCAGCTCCCGGATCCTGGGGAGGGCGGAGGTGGCCAGTGGCCGGGTCCAGGCGGCCGATGAGCCGAGGAACGCGCGCAACTCCCGGCCTGCCTCGCCGGTGCCGGCCAGCTCGCGCTGGATGTGGCGGTGGAGCGTGAGGAAGGGGACGGCCGGGTCGGGGCCGTACCGGGTGGTGAGGTAGTCGGCGACCGCCAGGCGCATGGGGTGCTTGGCGTCGAAAACGGCCAGCCAGCGGCGTACGACGTCGAGATCGGCAAGGCCGCCACGCCATCGCGCCGGATCAAGCCTCGCCACGGGCTCAACGCACACCGCGACCTCATGCACAACCGGCCGCCCCACACCACTGTCGCCACGATCACGGCCCACGACAGCGGCCCGGCCACCGCCTCGAGTGGCGCGCTTGGCATCAGCGCCGCCGGCTCCCCCAGCGGTGCCACCGCCACCAGCACCGCCCCAGGCGGCACCCTCGGCAGGGGCAGCGCTCTCGGTCGTATCAGCGGCGGCGCGACAGGCGTGGGCGGCGGCGATCAATCGCGCGAGTTCGTGGCGGACGGTGGACGGGTCGGTGGCGCGTTCCGTGCGCCGGATGCCGTCCAGCAGGTCCGGGAGCGGGCTGTCGTCCGGGCGGGCCTCCAGGAGCCCGACCGTGAGCAGCTTGTCCAGAAATTTCGTGACTGCGGCAGGCTCAGCCCCCAGAGCCTCGGCGAACCGGCCCCGCCGCACCCACTCCCCGCCCTCCGCGACACGCAGGCACGCGGCCACCGCCTCCGTCACCCCGATGGACACCAGCGCCTCCCCGGGAGGCGGCCCGATGAACTCCGCCATCCCGCCCACGACGGCGACCGACGGATTCACCCTGACCCAATCGTCCGAGAGCGTCCGGACACCGTCGACCTCCAGCACCGGCACCACACCCTCCAGGTGCCGCTCGGCACCGTCCCACACCGCCCGCCCGGTGCTGGTGAAGGTGCTGTACGGGCTGGTCTTCACGGCGGCCCTGACCAGGTATTTGGCCAGCCTGAGCAGCTTCTGCGGCTTGGGGCGCCGGGCAGGGTCCGCGAGCCATCTCTCCAGGTCGGCCGCCAGCTCGCCACCGGCCAGCGCCAGTCCCCTGCGGAAGGCGGGCTCGGCCGCGGCGGCGCGCAGCCGTTCCTCCTTCTCCAGGGACTCCCGGGCGACGACCTCGGGCAGGCGGGCGCGCAGCCCGGCGCACTCGCGCGCACGCCGTACCCACTCCTCCACCTCACCCCTCAGCCCGTACGGCAGCGCCGCCCCGGCCTCGGACCCCCACTCCCGCCCGGCGGGAAGACGCCCGGTGTGCAGCGCCCGCCGCAGCCCCACGAGCGCGGGCCGGGCCCCGGACGCACCGAGCTCTCCGATGACGTCACCGAGCGCCACGGCCAGCCGCCGCCCGTCCGCCTCCACCCGGGCGGTCTCGGCGAGCAGCCGGGTCACCAGCGCATAGGACTCGTCCCATCGCAGGGATTCCAGCTCCGCGGCCGCGACCCCGCATGTGCGGACAGCGACCGGCGGGCCGTCGTTTTCCCGCTCAATAACCGTCATTACATGAGCCCCATTCGCTTTATTGGCGCCAAAAGGCAACAGGCGCGGGCGCCGCAACTGCGGCGCCCGCGTACCGCGTCAGGCGCTCGAGCAGGAGCAGCAGATGTAGCAGAAGCAGTTACACGAAGCTCCCACTTCGGTCATGCCGTGACCAGCAGTAAGGGACTCGACCGCAACACCGTCATCGGCGAGTTCGAAGACGTCCATGGGCAGATCGCTGAGGTCCATGCGGACTCTCCTTCCGGGGGTAAACGCCCCATCGACATTCCAGGCAAACGCACGGATGTGCATCGCACGGAGGTCATCGCCTGGTATAGGAACACCCTTGCGACATCGCCGACGCTAGGTGTACATATGGAACACGGTCAAGAATCCGAACTGTCTGACTAAAATCGAAAATCGGTCAGCCAGCCAGGGAGGGGGAACCTGACTGTTGAAATCGGGGCATTTCGAATATCTTCGAAACCGCCAGCTCTGACGGGCCCAGAGCACATCTCAAACAAAAAGCCCCCTAGTCGGTAGGGAATACCGGCTTATTGCGCACCAGCTCTTACGGGGAAGGGGCCATCGAGCCATGAGCGCTGTCTCAACGCGCAGCACGGGTGCCAGGACCAGCGACGATCGCGTACGCCGGACGATGGACGTCACCAGGAGCCTGCTCCTGCGATCCGGCTACAAGCGGACCACGATGGACGAGATCGCCCGCCGGGCGGACATCGGCAAGGGCACCATCTATCTCAGCTGGGACACGAAAGACGATCTCATAAGAACGCTCGTCATTCAGGAAATCGTCGGAGTCTGCCAGGACATTTCGCGAATAGCGATGCTTCGTCCTGCCGTCGCGCAGCTCTCGGAGTTCTCTCGCGAGCTGTTCACGCTCGTGTTCAAGTATCCACTCTTCCGAGCACTCTACACCTATGACAAAGAAACGATCGGAAGAGCCTGCGACGATCCACAGCTCGGCTTCCAGTGTTATCGGTTCACGACGTTCACGCCATTTCGCGATTATCTCCGGATGCTCCACGAGAGCGGAATGTGGGATCCGTCCCACAGTTTCGCGCTGGACGCCCTGCTTTCCGGTTTCATCAAACTTCATCTGCACGCCGAGATCGCCGGCGCGCGACCCGATCTTGCCGCCCACGCCGACAGTCTGGCCGGTCTCATCAGGAGCTCTTTCGAACCTGCCGACCAGGTCCCGGCCGCAGAGCTGACCGATCCCGCCCGCCGTACCGTCGAGATCTTCGACGGCGCCGCGGCGAAATATCGGGCGAAACTCATCCCCCAACCCCTGGCCGCCTCCGTCTGAGGAGTCAATTGTGAACGAGACACACGTCCCGCCGGACCCGACGATGACGATGCCGGTCGACTCCCGGCCGCGTATCGAGGACGGCGGCCAGACCCTCCTCAAGTGGCTCGGCACGATGCGGGACGAACAACCGGTCTGGCGCGACGCATTCGGCATCTTCCACGTTTTCCGGCATGCGGCCGTACAGCGGGTGATGTCGGACTATGCGACGTTCTCCTCTGACATCAACCGGCTCCGGCCCGGCGGCGATCCGTTCAGCGCGGGCAGCCTGATGCTCACCGACCCGCCGGAGCACCGAAAGCTCCGCAAACTCATCAGCCAGGCGTTCACCCCGAAAATGTCCTCGGACATGGTGCCGCGGATCGCCGAGCTCACCACGGCGCTGCTGGACGAGATCGACGAGGACGAGTTCGACCTGGTCGAGAAGATCGCGCACCCGCTGCCCGTGATGGTGATCGCCGAGCTGCTCGGCATCCCGATCCACGACCGCGAGCTGTTCCGCACCTGGGCCGATCGGCTGGTCGCGCTGCACGTCGAGGACCCGCGGGACATCGAGATCGGGCGGATGGTCGGCCAGGCCATGCGCGAAATGGGGGAATACGTCCTCACCCACGTACGCGAGCGCCGTACCCGTCCGCAGGACGACCTGGTCAGCCGGCTGGTCGCGGCCGAGGTGGACGGCGACCGGCTCACCGACGCCGAGATCGTCAACTCCTCCTGCCTGCTGCTGCTCGCCGGGCAGATCACCAGCACCATGGCGCTGGGGAACGCGTTCCTGTGCTTCCGTGACGAGCCCGGCGTGGAGAGCGCCGTGCGGGCCGACCGGGAGCTGATCGCACCGGCCTTCGAGGAGGTGCTCCGGCTGCGCCCGCCGCTCACCCAGGCCGCCAGGCTCCCCACGGCCGACGTCGAGATCGACGGCACGCCGATCCCGGCCGGTTCCATGGTCATCAACTGGCTGCTGTCCGCGAACTACGACGAGCGCCAGTTCCCCGACCCGTACCGGCTCGACCCCGGCCGCCAGCCCAACCGCCAGTACGCCTTCGGCCACGGCATCCACTTCTGCCTGGGCGCGCCGCTGGCGAGGGTGGAGGGGAAGGTGGCGCTGGAGCTGGTGTTCGACCGGTTCGAGCAGGTCGAGATCGACCCGGACGCGGAGCTGTCGTACTACGAGGACCCCATGTTCGGCGTCAAGAGCCTGCCGGTACGCGTCAAGCGGGCGCCCCGATGACCGCCCCCGAGGGGCCGCCTTCGGTCACCGACGGCGGCACGTCCCTGTTCGCCTGGCTGCGCCAGATGCGCGACAGGCATCCGGTCTGGCGGGATTCCTATGGGATGTACCACGTCTTCCGCTACGACGACGTACGCGCCGTTCTGGCGGACCACGAGCGGTTCTCCTCCGACCGGACCAGGCTGATGGGACGGCAGCCGTTCGGCCAGGGCGGCATCACGATGATCGACCCGCCCGAACACCGCCACCAGCGCCGGCTGATCACCGCGGCCTTCACCCCGGGCTCCATCGCGGCCCTCGAACCACGTATCGCCGCGATCACCGACGAGCTCCTCGACTCGCTGCCCGGCCCCGACTTCGACCTGGTCGAGAGCCTGGCCTATCCCCTGCCCGTCACCGTGGTCGCCGAGCTGCTCGGCGTCCCGCCGTCCGACCGCGACCTGTTCCGCACCTGGTCGGACCGGCTCATGTCGCTCCAGGTGCCCGACTTCGCCGACCCGTCGCTGGCCGGGCGGGTGGCGGCGGCCATGGCGGAGATGAACGACTACCTGCGCGAGCACTGCGCGGACCGCCGTACCCGCCCCAGGGACGACCTGCTCACCCGCCTCGTCCACGCCGAGATCGACGGCCAGCGGCTCGACGCGGAACAGGTCGTCAACACCGCGAGCCTGCTCCTCCTGGCCGGGCACGTCACCACGACCGTGCTGATCGGCAACACCGTGCTCTGCCTGGCGGACACCCCCGAGGCCGCCCACCGGACAAGAGCCGACATGTCGCTCATCCCCCAGGCGCTGGAGGAGAGCATGCGCCTGCGCTCGCCGTTCATGCAGGCGGGCAGGGTGACCACGCAGGACGTACGGGTGGCCGGCGAGACCATCCCGGCCGACAGGTTCGTCATGGCCTGGCTCCTGTCCGCCAACCACGACGAACGCCACTTCGCCGACCCCGAACGCTTCGACCTGGATCGGCGGCTCACCGGCCAGCTCGCGTTCGGCCACGGCGTGCACTTCTGCCTGGGCGCCCAGCTCGGGCGCCTGGAGGGCCGCATCGCGCTGGAGCGCCTGCTGAGCCGCTTCACCGAGCTCCGTCCCGAAAAGCGCTCCTTCTACGAGAGCCAGATCTTCGGCGTCAGGGAGATGCACGTGAGAGGTTCCTCATGACCAAGCCCCTGCTGATCTACGCGAACGTCCCCTTCTGCAACTCCAAGTGCCACTTCTGCGACTGGGTGGTCCAGGTCCCCGTACGCGACCTGCGGCTCGGCGCGCAGAGCCCCGGCCGCGTCGCCTACCTGGAGGCCATCAAGACCCAGATCCGCGTCCAGGCCCCCGCCCTTCGCGAGCACTACCACCCCGACATCGTCTACTGGGGCGGCGGCACGGCCAGCATCCTCGGCCCCCAAGAAATCGAGTCCCTGCATGGCACGCTGTCCGCCGAGTTCGACCTGAGCACGGTCAGGGAGGCCACGATCGAGGGCAGCCCGGAATCCCTCGATCGGGACAAACTACGCCTGCTGCGCGGGCTCGGCTTCAACCGGATCAGCATCGGCGTCCAGTCCTTCGACGACGCGCGCCTGCGCCGCCTCGGCCGCGCCCACGCCGCCGATCAGGCCCTCACCGCCGTCCAGGACGCCCACGAGGCCGGCTTCACCAACATCAACATCGACCTGATCGTCGGCTTCCCCGGGCAGACCGGCCAGGAGGTCGCCGACTCGGTCCGTACGGCCCTGACCCTGCCCATCAACCACTTCTCGATCTACCCCTACCGGGCCAGCCCCGGTACGGTGCTGCGCAAGCAGGTCCACCGGGGCGCCCAGCTGGACCTCAACCTCCAGCTACAGGCGTACGGCATCGCCAGGGAGCTGCTGGAAGGGGCCGGCTTCCCCGAATACGCCATGTCCTACTTCGGCCACCCACGCTGCCAGTCGGACGAGGCGTACTACCAGCTCCGGATGGACTGGATCGGCTTCGGCTCGGGCGCCAACTCCCTGATCGGCCGCCGCTACCTGAGCTACGAGAAGGGCAAGCTGGCCCACTACAACGCCAACCCGCTGGCCTTCGACGTCAACGCCCCGGCCCACTCCCCACAGCTCACCCTCCACTTCCTGTCCCAGGCGCTCACGACGGCCGAGGGCCTGGACGCCCGCCTCTACCGGGAACGCACCGGCGTCCCCCTCCGCACGGCCTGCTCCGACCCCGAGGTGATGGCGTACCTGGAACGCATGAACGAGCACGGCCGGGTCATCGTGGACCGCAACGGCATCCGCCTCCACCGCGACGACATCGCCCAGATCTTCATCGCCCTCAACTGGATCACCACCCCGGGCACCACCACCAACGAGGTGATCCCCCTGACCCCCTCACCCACATAACCCCCCACGACCGCAGCCGGTGCGGGACGTGCGGTGGGCGGGGTGGGAGAGCCCGCCACACCAAACGGGCACGGAAAGCAGCGCGCCCGGGCCCCCGTAATCGGGAGCCCGGGCGCGTCACCCGGCGACTAGAAGAACATCACCGGTTGTACTGACCGAAGTCGTACTCCTCCAGCGGAACAGCCTCGCCACTGCCGGTCCCGAAGGTGTAGTCGGCGGCGGAGCCGTCGTAGCCACCCACGGTGTACATGGCCGCCTTGGCCTCCTCGGTCGGCTCCACCCGGATGTTCCGGTACTGGGGCATGCCCGTGCCGGCCGGGATGAGCTTACCGATGATGACGTTCTCCTTCAGGCCCAGCAGCGAGTCGGACTTGGCGTGGATCGCCGCGTCCGTCAGCACCCTGGTCGTCTCCTGGAAGGAGGCCGCCGACAGCCACGACTCGGTGGCCAGCGACGCCTTGGTGATGCCCATGAGGACCGGACGGCCGGCGGCCGGCGAGCCGCCCTCCGCCACCGTCTCGCGGTTCATCAGCTCGAAGCGCGGCCGCTCCACGAGCTCGCCGGGCAGCAGGTCGGTGTCACCGGACTCGAGCACGTTCACGCGCTTGAGCATCTGGCGCACGATGATCTCGATGTGCTTGTCGTGGATGGACACACCCTGCGACCGGTAGACCTGCTGGACCTCCGCCACCAGGTGCAGCTGCACGGCCCGCGGGCCGAGGATGCGCAGCACCTCGTTGGGGTTGACCGCACCGGCGACGAGCTGCTGACCGACCGTGATCCGCTGACCGTCCTGCACGAGCAGGCGCGAGCGCATCGACACCGGGTAGGCGATCTCTTCCGAGCCGTCGTCCGGAGTGATGACGATCTTCCGGGTCTTGTCGGTCTCGTCGATGCGAGCCCGGCCCTCGGCCTCGGAGATCGGGGCGACACCCTTGGGGATGCGCGCCTCGAACAGCTCCGTGACACGGGGCAGACCGTGGGTGATGTCGGCGCCGGCCACACCACCGGTGTGGAACGTACGCATGGTCAGCTGCGTGCCAGGCTCACCGATCGACTGGGCGGCGATGATGCCGACCGCCTCGCCGACGTCCACGAGCTTGCCGGTGGCCAGCGAGCGGCCGTAGCAGGTCGCGCAGACACCGATCTTGGCCTCGCAGACGAGCGCGCTGCGGGTGCGGACGGTCTCGATGCCGGCCTGGACCAGCGCGGTGACGTGGTTGTCGTTGATGTCGACACCCGCCGCCGCGATGACCTTGCCGTCGACCTCGACGTCCTCGGCCAGGATGCGGCCGTGCACGTTGGACTCGGCGTTCTCGGCCTTGACCAGGTTGCCCGACGCGTCGCGCTCGCCGACGTGCAGCGGGACGGCGCGGTCGGTGCCGCAGTCGATCTCGCGCACGATGACGTCCTGCGCCACGTCCACCAGACGACGGGTCAGGTAGCCCGAGTCGGCGGTACGCAGGGCGGTGTCGGCCAGACCCTTCCGCTGACCGTGGGTGGAGATGAAGTACTCCAGCACCGACAGGCCCTCGCGGAACGAGGCCTTGATCGGCCGCGGGATCGTCTCACCCTTGGTGTTGGACACCAGGCCGCGGATGCCGGCGATCTGCCGGACCTGCATCTTGTTACCACGGGCGCCGGAGTTGACCATCATCCAGACCGGGTTGGTCGCCGGGAAGGCGTTGACCATGTCGGTCTCGACGTCGGCCGTCGCGTGCGTCCAGATCTCGATGAGCTCCTGACGGCGCTCCTCGTCGGTGATCAGACCGCGCTCGTACTCCCGCTGGACCTTGTCGGCCCGGCGCTCGTAGTTTTCCATGATGTCGGTCTTGTTCGGCGGCGCGACGACGTCCTCGATCGAGATCGTGACACCGGAGCGCGTCGCCCAGCGGAAGCCGGCGTCCTTGAGCGCGTCGAGCGAAGCGGCGACCTCGATCTTGGGGTAGGTCTCCGCCAGCTCGTTCACGATCGTGGACAGCTGCTTCTTGCCGACCTGGAAGTCGACGAACGGGTAGCTGTCGGGCAGCGTCAGGTTGAACAGGCACCGGCCGAACGTGGTCTCCAGCCGGATCGGGTCACCCTGCTCCCAGCCCTCGGGCGCGACCCAGTCGCGCGGCGGCAGGATGTCCTTCATCCGGAGCTGGATCTTCGCCTGAATCTCCAGCTCGCGGCGGTCGAAGGCCATCTGCGCCTCGGCGATCGAGCCGAACACGCGGCCCTCGCCGATCGCGCCTTCCTTCTGGGTGGTCAGCCAGTAGAGGCCGATGACCATGTCCTGGGTGGGCATCGTCACGGGCTTGCCGTCGGCCGGCTTGAGGATGTTGTTGGTCGAGAGCATCAGGATGCGTGCCTCGGCCTGGGCCTCAGCCGACAGCGGCAGGTGCACGGCCATCTGGTCGCCGTCGAAGTCCGCGTTGAACGCGGTGCAGACGAGCGGGTGGATCTGGATGGCCTTGCCCTCGACCAGCTGCGGCTCGAACGCCTGGATGCCCAGACGGTGGAGCGTCGGAGCGCGGTTGAGCAGCACAGGGTGCTCGGTGATGACCTCTTCGAGCACGTCCCACACCACGGGGCGGGCGCGCTCGACCATCCGCTTGGCCGACTTGATGTTCTGCGCGTGGTTGAGGTCCACGAGCCGCTTCATCACGAACGGCTTGAACAGCTCCAGCGCCATCTGCTTGGGCAGACCGCACTGGTGCAGCTTGAGCTGCGGGCCGACGACGATGACCGAACGGCCGGAGTAGTCGACTCGCTTGCCCAGCAGGTTCTGGCGGAAACGACCCTGCTTACCCTTGAGCATGTCGCTCAGGGACTTCAGCGGCCTGTTGCCGGGACCGGTGACCGGGCGACCGCGACGGCCGTTGTCGAACAGCGCGTCGACGGCCTCCTGCAGCATCCGCTTCTCGTTGTTCACGATGATCTCGGGCGCACCGAGGTCGAGCAGACGCTTGAGGCGGTTGTTCCGGTTGATGACCCGGCGGTAGAGGTCGTTGAGGTCGGAGGTCGCGAACCGGCCACCGTCGAGCTGCACCATCGGGCGCAGGTCCGGCGGGATGACCGGGATGCAGTCGAGCACCATGCCGCGCGGCGAGTTGGTGGTGTTGAGGAACGCCGACACCACCTTGAGCCGCTTGAGCGCGCGGGCCTTCTTCTGGCCCTTGCCGCTGCGGATCGTCTCGCGCAGGTTCTCAGACTCGACGTCGAGGTCGAAGCTGATCAGGCGGTCCTGGATCGCCTGCGCGCCCATGCCGCCCTTGAAGTAGCGGCCGAAGCGGTCGCGCATCTCGCGGTAGAGCAGCTCGTCGCCCTCGAGGTCCTGGACCTTGAGGTTCTTGAAGCGGCTCCAGACCTCGTCGAGCCGGTCCAGCTCGCGCTGGGCCCGGTCGCGGAGCTGACGCATCTCGCGCTCGGCACCCTCGCGGACCTTGCGGCGCTGGTCGCCCTTGGCCCCGGCGGCCTCGAGCTCGGCCAGGTCGGCCTCGAGCTTCTTCTGCCGGGTCTCGACGTCGGCGTCACGGCGCTGCTCGATGTGCTGCCGCTCGACGGAGATCTTCGCCTCCAGCGAGGGCAGGTCACGCTCACGCATCTCGGTGTCGACATGCGTGATCATGTAGGCCGCGAAGTAGATGACCTTCTCCAGGTCCTTCGGGGCCAGGTCGAGCAGGTAGCCGAGGCGCGACGGGACGCCCTTGAAGTACCAGATGTGCGTGACCGGCGCGGCCAGCTCGATGTGGCCCATCCGCTCACGACGCACCTTGGCGCGAGTCACCTCGACGCCACAGCGCTCACAGATGATGCCCTTGAAGCGGACGCGCTTGTACTTGCCGCAGTAGCACTCCCAGTCGCGGGTCGGACCGAAGATCTTCTCGCAGAAGAGCCCGTCCTTTTCCGGCTTGAGGGTGCGGTAGTTGATGGTCTCGGGCTTCTTGACCTCGCCGTGCGACCACTGACGGATGTCGTCGGCCGTCGCGAGGCCGATCCTGAGCTCGTCGAAGAAGTTGACGTCCAGCATTTTGTGCGATCTCCCCCTCAGACTTCTTCCACGCTGCTCGGCTCACGCCGGGACAGATCGATGCCGAGCTCTTCCGCCGCGCGGAAGACGTCCTCGTCCGTGTCGCGCATCTCGATGGACATGCCGTCGCTGGAGAGCACCTCGACATTGAGGCACAGCGACTGCATTTCCTTGATGAGGACCTTGAAGGACTCCGGAATGCCCGGCTCGGGAATGTTCTCGCCCTTGACGATGGCCTCGTAGACCTTCACCCGGCCGAGAACGTCGTCGGACTTGATGGTCAGCAGCTCCTGCAGGGCGTAGGCGGCGCCGTACGCCTCCAGCGCCCACACCTCCATCTCACCGAAGCGCTGGCCACCGAACTGCGCCTTACCACCCAGCGGCTGCTGGGTGATCATCGAGTACGGACCCGTCGAACGCGCGTGGATCTTGTCGTCGACCAGGTGCAGCAGCTTGAGGATGTAGATGTAACCGACCGAGATGGGATACGGGAACGGCTCACCGGAACGGCCGTCGAACAGCTGCGCCTTGCCGCTGCGCTGCACCATCCGGTCACCGTCGCGGTTGGCGATGGTGTTGTCGAGGAGACCGACGATCTCCTCCTCGTGGGCGCCGTCGAAGACCGGCGTGGCCATGTTGGTGCGCGGGGCCACCTTCTCGAAGCCCTTGTCACGCAGCCGCTCGGCCCACGCCTCGGCGACGCCGGAGATGTCCCAGCCGCGGGCGGCGATCCACCCCAGGTGGGTCTCCAGCACCTGGCCGACGTTCATCCGGCCGGGCACGCCCAGCGGGTTGAGGATGATGTCGACCGGCGTGCCGTCCTCCAGGAACGGCATGTCCTCCACGGGCAGGATCTTGGAGATGACGCCCTTGTTGCCGTGCCGACCGGCCAGCTTGTCGCCGTCGGTGATCTTGCGCTTCTGGGCCACGTAGACGCGGACCAGCTCGTTCACACCGGGAGGCAGCTCGTCGCCCTCCTCGCGGGAGAACACGCGAACGCCGATGACCTTGCCCTGCTCGCCGTGCGGCACCTTCAGCGAGGTGTCACGGACTTCGCGGGCCTTCTCACCGAAGATCGCGCGCAGCAGCCGCTCCTCCGGCGTCAGCTCGGTCTCACCCTTGGGCGTGACCTTGCCGACCAGGATGTCACCGGGGACGACCTCGGCGCCGATGCGGATGATGCCGCGCTCGTCCAGGTCGGCCAGGACCTCCTCGGAGACGTTCGGGATGTCCCGGGTGATCTCCTCGGGGCCCAGCTTGGTGTCGCGGGCGTCGACCTCGTGCTCCTCGATGTGGATCGAGGACAGCACGTCGTCCTGCACCAGTCGCTGGGACAGGATGATCGCGTCTTCGTAGTTGTGGCCCTCCCACGGCATGAACGCCACCAGGAGGTTCTTGCCCAGCGCCATCTCGCCCTTGTCGGTGCAGGGACCGTCGGCGATGACCTGGTTGACCTCCACCCGGTCGCCCTCGGCGACGATGGGCTTCTGGTTGAACGAGGTGCCCTGGTTGGAGCGCTTGAACTTGGCGACACGGTAGGTGGTGCGCGTGCCGTCGTCGTTCATGACGGTGATGTAGTCGGCGGAGACCTCCTCGACCACACCCGCCTTCTCGGCGTTGATGACGTCGCCGGCGTCGGTCGCGGCACGGTATTCCATGCCGGTGCCGACCAGCGGCGACTCGCTCTTCAGCAGCGGCACGGACTGCCTCTGCATGTTGGAGCCCATGAGCGCGCGGTTGGCGTCGTCGTGCTCGAGGAAGGGGATCATCGCGGTGGCCACCGACACCATCTGGCGCGGCGACACGTCGATGTAGTCGACCTCCTCGGCCCGCATGAGCTCGGTCTCACCGCCCTTGGTGCGGACCAGGACGCGAGGCTCGGCGAACGAGCCGTCGGCGTTGAGCACCGTGTTGGCCTGCGCCTTGACGTAGCGGTCTTCCTCGTCGGCGGTCAGGTAATCGATCTGCTCGGTGACCTTGCCGTCGACGACCTTGCGGTAAGGCGTCTCGACAAACCCGAAGGCGTTGATCCGCCCGTAGGAGGCCAGCGAGCCGATGAGGCCGATGTTCGGGCCTTCAGGGGTCTCGATCGGACACATCCGGCCGTAGTGGGACGGGTGCACGTCACGGACCTCGAAGCCGGCCCGCTCACGGGACAGACCACCGGGACCCAGCGCGGACAGACGCCGCTTGTGCGTCAGGCCGGCCAGCGGGTTGGTCTGGTCCATGAACTGCGACAGCTGCGAGGTGCCGAAGAACTCCTTGATCGACGCCACGACCGGGCGGATGTTGATCAGGGTCTGCGGCGTGATCGCCTCGACGTCCTGCGTGGTCATACGCTCGCGAACGACGCGCTCCATACGGGCCAGGCCCAGGCGGACCTGGTTCTGGATGAGCTCGCCGACACTGCGCAGACGACGGTTGCCGAAGTGGTCGATGTCGTCGACCTCGACGATGATCTCGCGGTCGTTGGCACCCGGCATCGACTCCTCGCCCGCGTGCAGGCGGACGATGTACTCGATCGTGGCGACGATGTCGTCCTCGGTCAGGGTGCCCTGCGAGATCTCCGAGTCGACCCCGAGCTTCTTGTTGATCTTGTAACGACCGACCTTGGCCAGGTCGTACCGCTTGGGGTTGAAATAGAGGTTCTCCAGCAGGGTCTGCGCCGACTCCTTGGTCGGCGGCTCACCCGGCCGCAGCTTGCGGTAGATGTCCAGCAGCGCGTCATCCTGGCCGGCCGTGTGGTCCTTCTCCAGGGTGGCCCGCATCGATTCGTACTGGCCGAACTTCTCGAGGATCTGCTCGCTGGTCCAGCCCAGCGCCTTGAGCAGCACCGTGACGGCCTGCTTGCGCTTGCGGTCGATGCGAACACCGACGCTGTCGCGCTTGTCGATCTCGAACTCCAGCCAGGCACCCCGCGACGGGATGACCTTGCAGCCGAACAGGTCCTTGTCGGACGTCTTGTCGACATTGCGTTCGAAGTAGACACCGGGCGAACGGACCAGCTGCGAGACCACGACACGCTCGGTGCCGTTGATGATGAATGTGCCCTTCGGCGTCATGAGCGGGAAATCGCCCATGAACACCGTCTGGCTCTTGATCTCACCGGTGGTGTTATTGATGAACTCCGCCGTCACGAACATCGGGGCGGAGAAGGTCATGTCCTTGTCTTTGCACTCATCTACTGAGTACTTCGGCGGCTCGAATCGGTGGTCGCGGAACGACAAGGACATGGTCCCCGAGAAGTCCTCGATCGGACTGATCTCTTCGAAGATCTCTTCGAGGCCCGACTGAGTCGGGACGTCCTTGCGCCCGGCCTGGCGAGCCGCCTCTACCCGGGCCTTCCACTTCTCGTTTCCGAGCAGCCAGTCGAACGACTCGGTCTGCAGAGCGAGAAGGTCAGGAACTTCGAGGGGCTCCTGGATGCGCGCGAATGACACGCGACGGGGACCAGCGGGTACGGCGGAGGCGTTGCGCGAGGCTGCCAACAGATGTCCTTCCGAGGGCTCGCGGCGGACTGACTACACGCACGCCAGACAACCTCGCAACGTGAGCAAGCGGAGCGGGTCGTCAAAGGGCAGCGCAAAGGGGCAGTGTAGCCGAACGGCACACGCCTGTCCACTTCGCTCTCGCTTCATGCTCCACGTTGGTCGCAGCATCGCCCGTTCAGGCGGAAACGTCAAGCCCACAAGCCCGACTTTTAGCCGACTAGGGGCCCGGACGCTGGGTTTTCTCCCCTGTGTGACCGGGCGCCTACCGCCAGGCCCAAGACGATACCCGCGAACGGGGGCGGTTAACGCTCCGTCACACCGGGGGCCGAACCCATGCCGACAACCGGTGTAGCTGTGACGGAGATACCCGCTCCAATGGCTTCGCTAAACCTGATTTTTGGTAACAATTGAACGAAGCGGCGCGCCGTAGGCGTCAGGCAGTCCCGAGCAGGGTCGACAGGTCGGCCACCAGCCAGCGTGATCCTTGCCGGACCATGACGAACCTGGCGCGGTTCTGGGTGAACTGTTGCTGTGGCGCGGCCTCGCCCGGAACGTTCTTGACCATACCCGTGTTCACGAACAGCAGAACCTCTACGCGATCGGGCGCCGCCCGCTCGACTGCCGCCCCCGCCACGGCCACCGTCTGCACGATCTTCTGCGCCTTGGCCCTGGACACCAGGGACGTGGTCAGCTCCTTGTAGTGCTTGGTCAACTCCCCGGTCGTGTGCGTCCCCGCCCGGGCCAGATCCTCCTCCACCGTCCGGTAGTCGTAGGAGAGCAGATCGGGCGCCACCTCCTTGGCCGCCGCCATCGCCTGCGTCCCGGCCGCGTCGGCCGCCCGCAGGTCGCGCAGGTTGAACCACATCGTGGGCACCAGCACCCCGGCCACCACCACGAGGATCCCCAGCAGCACGATCGTGACCGTCCTCACCTGGCCCTCCACCACCTCATGCCACCTGCACCGCCTTGGACACCAGCCAGGCGCCGCCGACCTTGGCCAGCTCCATCGACCAGCGGTAGTACCGCTCCTGCGGCGGGCTCTTGGAGCCGTCCCAGCGGATCTCCACGTCGGCCACGACCAGCACCTTGGCCGTGGTGCCGGCCAAGGAGGCCAGCCCCGTGGCACGCAGCACGCCGTGCTGGATGACCTTGTTCTGGACCGTGGTGGACTTGAGCTTGGCGGCGCTGGCCTCGTACTCCGCCCTGGCCGGCCCGGTCGAGGTGTCGAGGATGCGCCTGATGTCGGCGTCGACGGTCTTGTAGTCGAGCGAGATCAGGTTCTTCGCGTGGGTCCCCGCCGCCAGGAGCGCCGCTTGCTTGTCGCCTGCCCTGCCCTGCTCCTCGCGCGCCTGCGCGGCGATCCACACGCCCAGGCCGACCAGCACCGCGAGCACTCCGCTGAGCGCGGCGATCAGGATGCGGGCGGGCCGGGCGGCAAGTCCTGCCACGTCACTCACCCCTTCCCCAGCCGGTCGCCGGATCATAACCCCCGGCTCCGCGCTGGAGCCCCCGAACCAACCGAGACGGTAGAGGACGTGGCACGAATCGGGCAACGAGCCCGGATCTCCCCGATATGCCCTCAGGCGGCCCTCAGCTGCCCGCTGAGGGCCTGGCGCCGCCCTGCCTGACAGGAAGTCAGGGGCTCACTGGACGCCGTGGAGGTGGGCGTTCACGAGGCGGGGATACTCCTCCAGCCAGTTACGCCCGCGTTCGTCGACGAACGACCCCTGCGGCGGGATCACGCCGTTGGCCGCCAGCCACGCCCCCGGCGGCTGCTGCGAGCGACGGATCCGGTTGCCGGTCGGCATGAGCTGCGGCGGGATCGGCGGCAGCACGCCGGGGTCGAGCCCCATCTGGGCCTCGGCCTCCAGCTCGGAGAGGTCCTTCTCCTCCGACATGCCGATGGGGCCGTGCCTCCTGGCGTTGAGGAACTGCCGCACCACCGGCTCGTCGCTCGACAGCAGCATCTCGCGCGGGCCGAACATGACCAGCTCGCGCCTGAACAGCATCCCGATGCTGTCGGGGACAGTACGGGCGGTGTTGATGTCGTGCGTCACGATCAGGAACGTCGCCTCGATCTCGGCGTTGAGGTCGACGATGGTCTGGTTGAGCAGCGCGGTGCGGACCGGGTCGAGGCCGGAGTCGGGCTCGTCGAACAGGATGATCTCCGGGTCCAGCACCAGCGCCCTGGCCAGCCCGGCGCGCTTGCGCATGCCGCCGGAGATCTCCCCGGGCAGCTTGGACTCCGCGCCGACCAGGCCGACCAGCTCCACCTTCTCCATCACGATCTGGCGGATCTGCGACTCGGTCTTCTTGGTGTGCTCGCGCAGCGGGAAGGCGATGTTGTCGTAGAGGTTGAGCGAGCCGAACAGCGCCCCGTCCTGGAAGAGCACCCCGAACAGCCGGCGCAGCTCGTAGAGCTTGTTCTCGTTGCAGTTGGCCAGGTCGTAGCCGTCGATCCAGATGTGGCCGCGATCGGGCCGCAGCAGGCCCACCAGCGTCTTGAGGAAGACCGACTTCCCGGTGCCCGAGGGGCCGAGCAGGACGGAGATCTCGCCCGCGGGGAGCGTGAGCGAGACGTCCTCCCAGATGACCTGCCGGCCGAACGACTTGGTCAGCCCGTCGACCACGACCTCGACTCCCACTGGACACCTTCCGATCGCAGGCAGTATTCAGGGGCCTCTCAACCGTAACGGCGGCCGACCGAATTGGAACCCGTTCCAATAACTTGTTACGGCGCGGTTATGAGCCCTCCGGGCCGGCGAGCGCCTGCAGGCCGGGCCGCAGCAGCCGGGCGATCTCCTCCTGCGGCACCCCGCGCAGCTCGTCGAGGTCGAGCAGCTGATGCCCGACGGTCACGCCGAGCATGATCATCATCATCAGCGCCGCCCGCAGCCTCGCGTCCTCGCCCGGTACGACCTGGGCCAGCCGGTCGATCTGCTCACCCAGCACCTTGCGCGCCGAGACGGCCGCCTCGGGGTGCGTGAGCATGGACCGCATCATGGCCAGCGAGCTCTGCGGCAGCTCGCCCAGCTTCAGGCCGAGCGTGCCGAGCACCTGCTCGACCACCTCGTCGGCGCCCAGCGCGCCGTGCGCGACCGCCGCCACCCGCACGGCCCGCTGGAAGAGCTCCTGCTTGCTGCCGAAGTACTGCATCACGAGGGCGGGATCGACTTCGGCCCGCCTGGCGATGGCCCTGATGGTGGCCCGCTCGAACCCGACCTCGGCGAACAGCGCCCTGGCGGACTCCAGGATCCGCTCCTCGCTCCTGCGCCGCCGCTCGGCCCGCGGAAGCCCCTTCTCGACCACGCCCCGACTCTACATGCGTTGACCGACCTCGCCCATTCACTCTACGCTCGTTGAGTCAACGCCTGTTGAGCGAACTGGAAGGGATTCCCCATGTCCATCGAAGAGATCGTCACCGCCTACCACGCGGCCATGCTCCACAAGTCCGCCGACGAACTGGCCGGCCTCTACGCGGAGGACGGGCTGCACGAGTTCCCGTTCGGGGGGCTGGCGCCGTTCAAGGGGAGGGAGGAGATCCGCGCCGGGTACCGGGCGATGTGGGGCGCGATGCCGTTCAAGCCCGACGAGGTACGGCGGGTCTCGCTCCACCAGGCGACCGACCCGGAGGTCGTGCTGGTGGAGCAGGACACGTTCGTCACGGTCGCCGGGCAGTCGATCACCGTCCCGGGCCTGCTCGTGCTCAGGATCAGGAACGGCCTGATCATCCACACCAGGGACTACATGGACACCGGCGCCGTCACCCAGGTCCGCGCCGCCGCCGCCTCGCTCAAGCCTGCGTGAGGTCGAAGACCGTCGTCCCTCCCACGGTGGTGGCGCTGAAGGTCTCCTGCACCCAGGCCGCGATCCGGGCCGCGTCGTCGCTGCCGCCCGTGCTGCGGCCGCCCATCCCCATCCCCATCCCCGTGCCGACGAAGTAATGGATCTTCTTCTCGGCGACGTACTGCTTGAACTGCTCCAGCGTCGGCGCGGGGTCGGTGCCGTTGAAGCCGCCCACCGCCATCACCGGCGCGCCGGCGGCGAGCTGGTAGCCGGCCGCGTTGTTGGAGCCCACCGTCGCCGCCGCCCACGTGTACGCGGAGGCGTCCGTCTTCAGCAGCGCGGTCAGCTCGGCGGCCGGAGTGCCAGCGTTGAGCAGCCCGCCCATGCCGCCCCGCCCCATCCCCCGGCCACCGGGCGGTGCCTGGAACGCCTGCCGGCCGGCTGACGGGCCGTTCCCGGGCATCTGCCGGAACTGCCGGCCGCCGCCACCGAACCCGCCGGGCCCGCCGAAGCCCCTGCCACCGGTGGAGGGCCCCGCCGTCGGAATGGCTCCGGTGTGCGCCGACGAGGCCGTGTCCACCGCGTACGCGGCCGGACCCGCCAGGGACGCCAGGCACGCCACCACGGCGACGGCCACCACGACCAGGGCCCGGCGCGCGAACAACATCGCCAGAGCCGCCCCCAGCCCCGCCACCAGCACGACCACGCCCAGCCAGGAGTTCCACTCCGCGCTGCGCGACAGCAGCACGTACGACCACACGGCAGTGCCGGCCGTGATCACCGCCAGCGGCCGGTACGCCCGCCGCTCCCACAGGACGGCCGCCCCCATGCCCACCAGCACCGCGATCGCCGGAGCCAGGGCCACGGTGTAGTACGCGTGGAAGATGCCCTGCATCAGGCTGAAGACCAGCCCGGTCACGATCAGCCAGCTCCCCCAGACCCAGGTGGCGGCCCGGACCGGATCGACCCGCGGCGCCCGCCGGGTGACCCAGGTGACGGCGGCCAGGAGCACCAGCGCCGCCGGAAGCAGCCAGGCGATCTGCCCGCCCGCCTCGGTGTCGAACAGCCGCAGCCACCCGGCCTGCTGGTTCAGGTTGCCCAGCCCGCCGTAGTCGCCGCCGTTGAGCCGCCCGATCCCGTTGTAGCCGAGCGCCAGCTCCAGCACGCTGTTGGTCTGGGAACCCCCGATGTACGGCCGCTCGGAGGCCGGCACCAGCGCCACCGCCAGCACCCACCACCCGGCCGAGACCACCATGGCCACACCGGCCAGCGACAACTGCCACATCCGCCGCCAGAACGGCACCGGCGCCGTAACGAGATAAACCAGGGCGAACCCCGGCAACACCAGGAACGCCTGCAACATCTTCGCCAGGAACGCGAACCCGATCGCCGCCCCCGCCAGCACCAGCCACCGCGTGGCCCCGCGTTCCTGCGCCCGCACCACGCAGTACCCGGCGGCCGTCAGCAGCAGCACCAGCAGCGCGTCGGGGTTGTTGAACCTGAACATCAACACGGCCACCGGCGTCAACGCCATCACGGCCCCGGCCAGCAGCCCGGCCCAGACGTTGGTCAACCTGCGCACGGACGCGTACACCAGCGCCACCGTGCCGACGCCCATGAGCGCCTGAGGAACGAGAATGGCCCAGGAATTGAGCCCGAACAGCCGCACGCTGAGCGCCATCGGCCACAAGGAGGCGGGCGTCTTGTCGACGGTTATCGCGTTCGCGGCGTCGGAGGACCCGAAGAAGAACGCCGTCCAGCTCTGGCTGCCCGCCTGAACGGCCGCCGAATAGAACGAATTTGCCCATCCGGAGGCGCCGAGACCCCAGATGTAGAGCACTCCGGTGCCTATGAGCAGGGCGGTCAGCGCCCAACGGGACTTCGCTTCGGTAACCACAGCTCGCACGCTAGGCAAGCCGCTTCGCGGTGCGATGAGACGGACATGAGAATCTCCTGAGCGAGGCCGCTCAGGGCACGAAAAAGGGGCGGTGGACATCCGGCACCAGGATGTCCCCGCCCCTTTTCAGCGAACAGAAACCGTCTTACTTGACGGTCACGGTGGCGCCGGCGCCCTCGAGGGCAGCCTTGGCCTTCTCCGCCTGCTCCTTGTTGACCTTGCCGTCGAAGACGGCCTTGGGAGCGCCGTCCACCAGGTCCTTGGCCTCCTTGAGGCCCAGGGACGTGAGGGCGCGGATCTCCTTGATGACCTGGATCTTCTTGTCGCCGGCAGCCTCGAGGATGACGTCGAACTCGTCCTGCTCCTCGACGGCCGGGGCCTCGGCGCCACCCGCGGGGGCGGCGGCGGCAACGGCGACGGGGGCGGCGGCCTTGACGTCGAAGACCTCTTCGAACTGCTTCACGAACTCGGACAGCTCGAGGAGGGTCATCTCCTTGAACGCGTCGAGCAGCTCGTCGGTGCTGAGCTTCGCCATGATGCTTATTCCTTACGTTCGGGACTTGCTGAAACTAGAAACGGGACCGCGGGTGTTGCGGCAACCCCCGTGTTACTCGCCCGCCTCGTCGCGCTTCGCGCGCAGGGCGTCGGCCAGCTGAGCCATCTGCGTGGGGAGCGCGGCGAACACAGCAGCGGCAGCGCTCTGCTTCGCCTTGAGCGCGCCAGCAAGCTTCGCGAGGAGGACCTCGCGGGACTCGAGGTCGGCGAGCTTGGTGATCTCGGTGGCGTCGAGCGTCTTGCCCTCGAGGACACCGCCCTTGATCACCAGAAGGGGATTGGCCTTGGCGAAGTCACGCAGACCCTTGGCGGCCTCGACAACGTCGCCGTTGACGAAGGCGATCGCGGTCGGACCGGCGAGCAGGTCATCGAGACCCGAGAATCCGGCCTGGTTGGCCGCAATCTTGGTCAGGGTGTTCTTCGCCACGGCGAACTTCGCATTCTCACCGAGAGACTTACGCAGCTCCTTGAGCTGCGCGACGGTGAGACCGCGGTACTCGGTCAGAACGGCGGCAGCGCTGCCTTCGAACTCACTCTTGAGCTCGGCAACCGCTGTCGCCTTATCCGCCCTCGCCATGGGCCTCCTTCCAGATGTGCCGCCGGCGAAGGCCCTGAAAATGAGAACAGCCCCGGGCGCAGGGCGCACACGGGGCTCACGCACATGGGTCACACCATGTGGGAAACTCGCATCACACCTGCGCGGGCCGTCCACAAGATGTGGATCCTTCGGTCGCCAGGCATTGAGGCACCTGACGACGACCGGCGGTCTTCGGCAACGACCAGAGTACGTCCTGGCCGCCGAGTTTCCAAATCGTTCTCAGTTGGTCGTGCCCTTGGGCATCTCCCCGACCTGGTCAGCGGGCGGGGCCTCGATGGTCACCGGCTCGTTGAAGCCCTTGAAGAGCAGGGTGGCGTCGAGCGTGGCGCCTTCCTTGGAGCCGTTCAGCGCGAGCTTGCGCGGCAGGCCGTCGGAGGCCACCCAGATGTCGAACTTGACGTCCTTGAGCTCCGCCAGGTTCGTACGCGCCTGCTCCTGCTGGTCGGCGGGCAGCAGCTGCACGGCCGCGTCCACCGGGAACGTGCCGCTGTAGTGCGTGGTGTCCGTGCCGTTGACGCTCTCGTTGCCGGCCGACTTCACGTCCTGCGAAGCCGTGACGAGCTTGGTCACGTTGCCCAGGTCGAACTGCTGGATCTTGCTCAGGTAGTCGTTCACCTGCGAGGAGTCGCCCATCTCGCTGAGCGATACCTTGATCCACGGCTTGGTCGCGCCCACGAGGTCCTTGAGCGCCTCCACCTTGACGTAGACGGTGTCGCCCTGCAGCACGGCGCGCACGCCGCCCGGCAGGCTCTTCCCGCCCATGTCGACGGTGTCCAGGGTGAGGTCGACGGCGAGCTGGGGCTTGCTCTGGTAGAGCATGCGCCCCTGCACCTTGCCCGAGCCCTCCTGCGGGTGCGTGACGTTCACCACGGCGTCGACCGTGTAGCTGCTGACCTCGGAGGTCTTCTGCGCGGCCTGCGCGAGCACCTCAGAGGCGGCCAGGTTGACCTGGATGGGCTGGGCGTTCGATCCACAACCGGCGACCGCCGCCACGACGAGCGCGGCACCGGCCGCAGTGAGTCCTATCGTGCGCTTCAGCATGTCTTGACCCTACTTTTAAGTGGCATCGCCGTTGCGACTTCCCCTCATAAATAAGGGAAAACCCAGGGTTATCCCCCACACCCCTCACACATTCCCTGCACAACTCGACTCAGCCCAGGCCCGCCTGCCTGAAGACCTCGTACGAGCCACCCCGGCCCGGCGCCGCGAGGCGGAAAGCCACCACACCGCGATCACGGCCCTGCCCCCCGCCCGAGCGCCCCCATCCACCGCCCGAGCGCGACCGACGCCGCCGCACGCGCGCTCCTTAGGCGCCCAGCCCCGCTCGGGGCCGCCTGCGCGCAGGACGGAAGGCCGCCATCGCCATCGCGATCACGGCCCCCCACCGCCTGAGCGCGACCGACAGCGCCGGCACACGCCCGCCCGAAAGCCACCGGCAAGCCGCATCGAAGCGCCCGGCCCCGCGCGGGTCCCCGGGTTCGGGGGGCCGTCGTGCGGGCGGCCATCGTGCGAGCGGGCCGTGGGCGGTGGCCATCGTGCGGGCGGGCCGTGGCGCGGGCGGCTGTGGTGCGGGTGGGCCGTGGTGCGGGCAGGCATCGTGCGGGCGGCCGTCGTGGCACAGGGCGCGTGAATCCGGGCGCCCGTCCCGCGCCGCTGGGAGGCGATCCCCGTACGGCGGGGCGGTGGCCACGGCCCGCCGCGGGAAAACGGCCCTCCGCGAGAAACCACAGCCCGCCAGAGGAAAAAGAAAGAGCCCCGCCCGAAACCGGGCGAGGCTCGATCAGAAAAACGCTTACGCGTCGAGCTCAGCGGTGAGGCCGCGCGTGACGTTCGGGTCGACCGGGACGCCGGGGCCCATGGTCGTGGAGAACGTGACCTTCTTCAGGTAGCGCCCCTTGGCCGCGGACGGCTTGAGACGCAGCACCTCGTCAAGGGCGGCGGCGTAGTTCTCGATGAGCTGGCGCTCGCCGAACGACGTCTTGCCGATGATGAAGTGGAGGTTGGCCTGGCGGTCGGTGCGGAACTCGATCTTGCCGCCCTTGATCTCCGTGACGGCCTTGGCGACGTCGGGCGTCACCGTGCCGGTCTTGGGGTTGGGCATGAGACCGCGCGGACCGAGCACGCGGCCCAGGCGACCCACCTTGCCCATCATGTCGGGCGTGGCCACCACGGCGTCGAACTCGTTGAGCCGGTTGCCCTTGGAGATCTCGTCGATCAGCTCGTCGGCGCCGACGATGTCGGCACCCACCTCGCGGGCCGCCTCGGCACGGTCACCGGTCGCGAAGACCAGGACCCGGGCGGTCTTGCCGGTGCCGTGCGGGAGGTTGACCGTGCCGCGCACGATCTGGTCGGCCTTACGAGGGTCGACGCCCAGCCGCAGCGCGACCTCGACGGTGGCGTCGAACTTGGTGGTCGACGTCTCCTTGGCCAGCTTCGCTGCCTCGATGGGCGTGTAGAGCTTGTCGCGGTCGACCTTGCCGGCCGCGTCCTTGTGCGCCTTGCTGCGCTTCATTGCTAACTCCTAGTGGTACGCGGGCCCGAGGGCCCTCCCACAACGTCTGGAAAGGGTGTTACTCGGCGACGGTGATGCCCATCGACCGGGCGGTGCCGGCGATGATCTTCTCGGCCGCCTCGATGTCGTTGGCGTTGAGGTCGGGCATCTTCGTCTCGGCGATGCTGCGCAGCTGCTCGCGGCTGAGCTTGCCCACCTTGTCGCGGTGCGGGACCGCGCTGCCCTTGTCGAGACCCAGGGCCTTCTTGATCAGCTCAGGCGCCGGCGGCGTCTTCGTGATGAAGGTGAAGCTGCGGTCTTCGAAAATGGTGATCTCAACGGGGATGATGTTGCCCCGCTGGGACTCCGTCGCAGCGTTGTACTGCTTGACGAAGTCCATGATGTTCACACCGTGGGGACCGAGCGCGGTACCCACCGGCGGCGCCGGGGTGGCCTGTCCAGCGGGGAGCTGGACCTTCACCAGAGCGGCTATTTTCTTCTTCGGAGGCATTTGTCCTTCTCCGGGTCCTGATTGCGATGCCTGTCAGGGCCAGCGGATTGCAGCCCTGACACGTCGGAGGCCGCCCTCATGATCAGGCGGCCGACCGAACGTCTCAGTGTATGTGATTGTTCTAGATCTTCGAGACCTGGTTGAACGAGAGCTCGACCGGGGTCTCGCGGCCGAAGATCGAGACGAGCACCTTGAGCTTCTGCGACTCGGGGCTGATCTCGCTCACCGAGGCCGGCAGCGTGGCGAACGGGCCGTCCATGACCGTGACGGACTCGCCGATCTCGAACTCGACCGCGGGGCCGGCGCTCGCCTTGGAGGCGGCCTTCTTGGTCTCCTCGGTCGGCTCGGGCGCCAGCAGCTTGGCGACCTCGTCGAGGCTGAGCGGGCTCGGCTTGTTGGACAGGCCGACGAAGCCGGTCACACCGGGCGTGTTACGCACGGCGGCCCAGGACTCGTCGGTCAGCTCCATGCGCACCAGCACATAGCCGGGCAGCACGCGCTCCTTGACCGGCACCTTCTTGCCGCTCTTGAACTCCTGGACGGTGTGCGTCGGCACCTCGACCTGGTAGATGTAGTCCTCCATGTTGAGCGACACGTTGCGGCTCTCGATGTTGGACTTCACGCGATTCTCGTAACCGGCGTAGGAGTGGATGACGTACCACTCACCGGGAAGGCCGCGCAGCGAGCTCTTGAACTCCTCGACGGGATCGACGTCGGGAAGAACCGTCTCGTCCTCGACGTCGGAAGCCTCGGCTGCCTCGTCGCTCTCCGCGACCTCGGCCTCCTCCTGGAGCTCCGCCTCCTCGGCGGACTCCTCAGTGGCCTCTTCCAGCTCGTCGTCCCACTCCTCGCGGGACTCGCCGGCCGGAACTGAAGACTCGGACACGGTGACTCTTCCTCTTTCGTCGTATCGAACTGGCGACTCCGTCAGCTGTCACCGGCGGCGTCTCGATCAGCCGCCGCCGAAGACCTTGAGGACTGCCCATCCCAGGGCGCTGTCGAGCCCGTACACGATCGCCACCATGATCAGAACGAATACCAGAACGACCGTGGTGTAGGTGATGAGATCCTTGCGTGTCGGCCAGATGACCTTGCGGAGCTCGTTGACGACCTGCCGATAGAAAAGGGCAGGCGAAGTGCGCGTCTTCTTTTCGCCACTCGGCTTGTCTGCGGTCTCGCCGCGCGTGTCGATCGCCACAGTCCTCACCTGAATCTGTCGTATCCAACGCAGTTTTGCGGCGCGCTTACACGCCCATTATTGCGCGGACCGCACTCGCAGGGCACGAGGGACTCGAACCCCCAACCGCCGGTTTTGGAGACCGGTGCGCTACCAATTGCGCCAGTGCCCTATGTCGCTAGACCAGACTACCCTGATCGACCCACTGCCTGGACCGAACCGCTCGCCGACATGCGGTGCGGAAGGACCGATCGAAAGCATACGGGTGATTGCCGGGTACGTCGAACCCAATCCCGATCGCCCAGGTCACCGAGCACATGGGACCATGGAGCCATGTCCACCCGACCCCGCGTCTCCGCGAGAATCTCCGCTATTTCCGAGTCCGCCACGCTCGCCGTGGACGCCAAGGCCAAGGCGATGAAGGCGGCCGGGCGGCCCGTCATCGGCTTCGGCGCGGGCGAGCCCGACTTCCCGACGCCCGGCTACATCGTCGAGGCGGCGATCCAGGCCGCCCGCGAGCCGCGCTTCCACAAGTACACGCCGGCGGGCGGCCTGCCCGAGCTCAAGCAGGCCATCGCCGACAAGACCCGGCGCGACTCCGGCTACGCGGTCGAGGCCTCGCAGGTGCTGGTCACCAACGGCGGCAAGCAGGCGGTCTACGAGGCGTTCGCGACGCTGCTCGACCCGGGCGACGAGGTCCTGGTCGTGGCGCCCTACTGGACCACCTATCCCGAGGCGATCAAGCTGGCGGGCGGCGTGCAGGTCGACGTCGTGACCGACGAGTCCACCGGCTACCTGGCGAGCGTCGAGCAGCTGGAGGCCGCGCGCACCGAGCGGACGAAGGTCCTGCTGTTCGTCTCGCCGTGCAACCCGACGGGCGCGGTCTACTCCCGCGAGCAGACGGAGGCGATCGGCCGGTGGGCGGCCGAGCACGGCCTGTGGGTCGTCACGGACGAGATCTACGAGCACCTCGTGTACGGCGGCGCCGAGTTCACCAGCATCGCCACGGCCGTGCCCGAGCTCGGCGACCGGGTCGTGATCCTCAACGGCGTGGCCAAGACCTACGCGATGACCGGCTGGCGCGTGGGCTGGCTGATCGGCCCCTCCGACGTCGTCAAGGCGGCCACCAACCTGCAGTCCCACGCCACCTCCAACGTCGCCAACGTGTCCCAGGTGGCCGCGCTGGCCGCGGTGTCCGGCGACCTGTCGGCGGTGGCGGAGATGCGCACGGCGTTCGACCGGCGCCGCCAGACGATGGTCCGGATGCTCAACGAGATCCCGGGCGTGTTCTGCCCGGAACCGAAGGGGGCGTTCTACGCGTACCCGTCGGTCAAGGAGCTGATCGGCAAGGAGCTGCGCGGCCGGCGGCCGCAGTCGTCCGGCGAGCTGGCCGAGCTGATCCTGGAGGAGGCCGAGGTGGCGGTGGTGCCGGGTGAGGCGTTCGGCACGCCGGGCTACTTCCGCCTGTCGTACGCGCTGGGCGACGACGACCTGGTCGAGGGCGTCAGCCGGGTGGCCAAGCTGCTGTCAGAGGCACATTAGTCGTTCAGGGTGCCTGGTCCAGGGCGACGCCGGCGGCGACGTGCCTGATCTGGGCGGCCAGGCCGGGCGTCGCGGCGATGTAGACCGCGGTGCCCGGCCGCTCCAGCCACATGAAGTTGCGCACGCCGGTGCGCGTGTTCCAGCGCAGCGCCGGCATGCCCCGGTACGCCGTCAGCGACGACCTGGCGACCAGCGTGACGAACTCCTCGGCGGTCCGCGCCCCGCACACGACGCCGACGTACATCTGCTCGTCCTCGCGCCGCCAGATCACGCCCTTGGCCTCCAGCGGGCGGGTGAGCGAGCCCAGGCGGCCGAACGAGCCCGCCCTGGTCATCCCATCGGGCATGGCGGGCAGCCCCACCTTGGTCTGACCGCAGGCCAGCCAGACGCCCTGGTGCGGGGCGTGCGCGGAGGACGGCGGCGAGGCGATCGCCTCGGGCGCGGGCACGTCGTCCGCGCCGCACCCGTTCAGCGCGAACATGAGGAGCACCGCTGCCAGACGCCGCATCGACCCCCCAGGAACGCATGGAAAAGGCTCTTAGTCTCCTACAGGACTCTTGACTGAGGCAGCAATTGCCACCAGTTCGCCACCGAGGGAATCGCTGACCCGGATCCACGCCCCCGTGCCCGCGCGCTCCATCCAGATGATCATCCGGCCGCCGTTCGGATGCCTGCCGACCACGGCGGGCCTGCCGCGCACGGTGACGGGGCGGGCGTCGAGCAGGGCGGCCTTCCTGGTGTAACTCACCCAGTCGGCGGCGGGCTCGACCTGGGCCTCCACGAACCGCTGGGCCGAGCCGAACCTGGCCCACGACCCCTTCGGCTTGACGGGTCCCCCGCCGCTGCGCTCCAGCCCCGCGGGGAGGTAGGTGAGCCAGAGATCGTCGGAGACCACCGCGAGGGTGGCCTCGGCGACGGAGGCCCCGACCATGACAGGGCCCTCCACAGGGGCCGGGCGCGGACGCCCGAACCCCGAGGAGAAGAGCGCGTAGATGATCAGAGTTGTCGCCGCGAAGGCCAGCGCCGTGAGCGCCGCGCGGCCTCCCTGCCCGATGCCGGCAGGCCCCTCAGGGATCATGCAAGGTTGATCCCCCGTTCGGCCTCAACCGTACCGCGGGTTCAGCCGGTCGCGCGGATGCCTTCCGCGATCTTCTTCGCCTCGGCCGGGCCGTCCACGTCCTTGGCGTAGTCGGGGCTGATGCACACCTCGACCGCGAGCCCGTCACGCAGCTTCCAGGCGATCGTGAGCGTGCCCTCCGACACGACCTCGCCGCCCTCGCCGAGCGTCGCCAGGCGCGCCTTCGCGCCGCCGATGTCCACGGTCTCGGCGCCGGCCTTGGGGAAGCGGGCCATGGCGCTCTTGGCGGCCTCTCCCTCGAACACGATCACCTGTACGGAGTAGCGCCCAGGCTCGTTGCCCGGCTTGTCATAAGTGGTGGTGAAACTGTGCTTGCCGAACCCGTCCTTGCCCGACCACTTGCCCCATTCGAGCCCTTCCGGCAGGTAATCCAGGCGGATGCCGCCGAACTCCCGCCCGTCGCCCAGATCGCCCAGGTCCTGCGGCATCGTGACAGGAGGCGGCTCCAGGGTGAGCTCGACATGGCTGCCGGGCGCGACCTGCTCCCCGGCCGCGGGCTTCTGCCCGATCACCCGGTTGTTCCGCACCTCCTCCGCCGCCATGTCGGCCAGCAGCCCGGCCGCGCGCAGGAGGGGCACCGCCTCGGTGACGGGCTTGCCCGTCACGTCCGGCACGGTCACGTCGTTCCGCACCACGGCCCGGTCCTGACCGGTCGCGGCCTCCCCTCCGGCGGGTTCCCCGGAGTTCAGCGCCACGGGCACGGCCACCGCCACCGCCGCCGTGACGAGCGCCGCGCCCGCCACGCGGAAGCGGAGCACGCGCGAGCGGTTGCCGCGCCGTACGGACCTGCCCAGGTCCGGCGGGGCCTGCACGTCGGCAACGTGCGCCCTCATGGCGTCCGCGAGGTCGTCCTCGATCCTCATCTGGTCACTTCCTTTGCGACAGTCATGTTTTCGCGGACCCTGGCGAGCCCCCGCGCCGCCTGGCTCTTCACGGTCCCGACCGAGCAGCCCAGCAGGGCCGCGGTGTCCCCTTCCGACTGGTCCTCCCAGTAGCGCAGGACGAGCACGGCCCGCATCTTGGGCGGCAGCCTGCGCAGCTCCCTGATGAGCGCGTGGCGCAGGTCGAGGTCGGGAGCGTCGGCGGCGGTCTCGGGCGGCCGGGCGAAGGTGATCTCCTGCACGATCTTGCGCCGCCGCGCCTTGCTGATCGCCGCGTTCACGACGACCTTGCGCGCGTAGGCCTCCGGGTTGTCCCGCCTGATCCGCGGCCAGTGCCGGTAGACCTTCTCCAGCGCGTGCTGCACCAGGTCCTCGGCGTCGTGCTCGGTCGCTCCGCAGACCAGGATCGCGGTGCGCAGCAGCGAGGTGCTCCGGGCGGCCAGGAACTCGTCGAAGGCCGCTTCATCGTCATCTGTCATGAGCGAAGGTCCCCTTTCGCCCTCCCCAACGCGCGAAGCGGTCCCGGGGTTGAGTGGCAAGATATGCAAATGGCAAGGCCCTTGAACACGCTGCCCAAGGCGCATCTACACCTGCATTTCACCGGATCGATGCGGCATTCCACGCTTATCGAGCTGGCCAGGGAGCAGGGGCTGCACCTGCCGGACGCGTTGGAGGAGGACTGGCCGCCCAAGCTGCGGGCCACCGACGAGCGCGGGTGGTTCAGGTTCCAGCGGCTGTACGACATCGCCAGGTCCGTGCTGACCCGTTCCGAGCACGTCTACCGGCTGCTGCGCGAGACGGCAGAGGACGAGGCGGCGGCCGGGTCCCGGTGGCTGGAGATCCAGGTGGACCCGTCGGGGTACGCGCAGCGGTTCGGCGGGCTGACGGCGACGCTGGAGCTGACGCTGGACGCGGCGCGCCTGGCGGCCGAGCACGCGGGGATCGGGATCGCGGTGGTCGTGGCGGCCAACAGGACCCGCCACCCGCTCGACGCGAACACGCTGGCCCGGCTCGCCACCCAGTACGCCGGCAAGGGCGTGGTGGGGTTCGGGCTGTCCAACGACGAGCGGCGGGGCGAGGCGAGGGACTTCGAGCGGGCGTTCAGGATCGCCAAGCGGGGCGGGCTGCTGTCCGTGCCGCACGGGGGCGAGCTGCTGGGCCCGCGCAGCGTGGCGCAGTGCGTGGACGACCTGGACGCGGACCGGGTCGGGCACGGGGTGCGGGCGGCGGAGGACGAGCGGCTCATGCACCGGCTGGCCGACCGGCAGATCTGCTGCGAGGTCTGCCCCACCTCCAACGTGGGGCTGGGGGTGGCCGAGCGGGCCGCCGACGTGCCGCTGCGGCGGCTGTTCGACGCGGGCGTGCCGATCGCCCTGGGGTCCGACGACCCGCTGCTGTTCGGCGCGCGGCTGCTGAGCCAGTACGAGCTGGCCAGGGACGTCTACGGCTTCAGCGACGCGGAGCTGGCCGAGCTGGCCCGCCAGTCCCTACGCTCCTCCGCGGCCCCCGAGCCGGTGCGCAAGGAGCTGCTGGCGGGCGTGGACGAGTGGCTGACAAGCTCACCCGAGTGACGTGGCGACGCGGACGGCCTCTTCCTCGGTCTTGACGCCTTCCAGGCGGTAGTTCAGGGCGTCCTGCTGCCAGATGAGGGTGGGGCCCGCCTGGCGCAGGGGGATCTCGGTGCCGTCCTGGCGGCTGAGGTAGCCGAGGGGGTGCGCCCCCGGGACCCACCAGGCCTGGTACGGCCCGACCTTGGTGTAGTCGGGCCAGGGCGGGCCGAGCTTCTTGAAGAGCACCGGGTCCAGGCCGCCGTCGAACTGGTCGAGCCGGACCCCGCCCGGCCAGAACATCGACACGACCCGGCCCCTGTCGGACACCGTGGTGCGCTCGGGCTCCCCCAGCGCCTTCGGCGTCCTGACCTGGAACTTCACCTCGGCCTTCAGGCCGTCCCGGTCCACGGGGTGCTCGTACGGCAGGGGCGTGACGCCGGTGACGGCCTTGGGCGGCGTGTCGCCGATCCGGAGCTCGATCCCGGCGAACCGCAGGATCCGTACCACCGCCGCCCGCCCCTGGGGGGTCGCGGCCGTGATCGCGATGACGACGAGGACGACGGCCGTGACGACCTTCCACCTCGCGCGCCGGCGCCGCACCGGAGACGGAGAGTGCGTCCGGGTGAGGCCGTGGGCCGGATCGGGCACCTCACCGCGCGAAGCCTCGTCCGGAGCCTCCAGGCGGGCGCGTACGGCCGCGGCGACGTCGGCGGGCGGCGGGACGGGGACGTCGAGGAGGTCGCCGAGCGCCAGGAGTTCGGACTCCAGGTCGTCGAAAGGCTCACGCGAGCTCATTGCCCACCTCCTCCCTCAGCCGGGCCAGCCCCCGATGCGTGCTGGACTTGACGGTGCCCACGGGCCAGTCGAGCACCTGCGCCGTCTCCGCCTCGGTCAGCTGTAAGAAGTACCGGCAGACGACGGCCTGGCGTTCCCGCTCGGGCAGCCGGCGTACCGCCTCCAGCAGGCGCGAGCGCCGGTCGCCGGCCACCGCGGTGCCCTCGGGGTCGTCGGGCGCGGCCACGGACGCCGTGGCGCTCAACCGTAAGGCCAGCTCGGAGCGGCGCCCCCGTGACCGGGTCAGGTTGTGGGTCTCGTTGGCCACGATCCGCAGCAGCCAGGGGCGGAACGGCGAGTTCCTGCGGAAGCCCGGCAGATGCCGGAACGCCTTGACGAACGCCTCCTGCACCACGTCCTCGGCCTCGTCCCCCGCCCCCAGCATGAAAGCGGTACGGTGGGCGAGCGCGCTGTAGCGGGCGACCAGCACCTCATAGGCGGCTTGGTCACCGGCGAGCGAGCGCTCGATCGCCTCGTCGTCGTCCATGGCGAGTCAGATTCCACCCCATTCGAGGTGCCCCGGGGAAGGGTCTTTCGCGTATCGGGTGAACGTCACCAGTGATCGGGGCATTAGACTCGGGCAATCCATGAGCCCCCCGAGAAGGAACGGGACTATGTCTGGGTATGACCGTGTAGTGCAACCGGCGGCCGGTGACGAGGCCCTGGAGAACCACCTAGGTGGGGACGAGGCCAAGAACTATCGGCAGTACGAGCTGGACATGGTCGCCCCGCATGTCGGCCGTTCGATGCTGGAGATCGGCTCCGGCCTCGGCCACTTCGCCGAGGCGTTCCTGCCGCGGCTCGACAGGCTGGTCGTGAGCGACTTCGACCCCTACTGCGTCGAGCAGCTGGAAAAGCGGTTCGCGGGCCGCGACGACATCGACGTCCTGCAGTTCGGGCTGCCGACGAACATCCCGCTCGAGGACAAGGTCGACACCGTCGTCATGATGAACGTCCTGGAGCACATCGAGGACGACGCCGAGGCGCTGCGCTCGCTGGCCCGGGTCACGCTGCCGGGCGGGCGGATCATCATCTGGGTCCCCGGCTACATGCAGCTCTACGGAGACTTCGACCGCAAGGTGGGCCACGTCCAGCGCTACACGCCCAAGACGCTCGGCGCGACGGTCGCCAAGGCGGGCCTGGACATCGAGGTGCTCAAGCCCATCAACTTCCTGGGCGGCATCGCCTGGTGGGCCGCGGTGCGCCGGGGCGGCGTCGGCTACCCCGACCCGCGCCTGGTCAAGATCTACGACCGTACGGTGGTCCCGACGACCCGCTTCATCGAGCGGTTCATCAGGCCACCGTTCGGCCAGACGGTCTTCTGCGTGGCACGGGTGCCCCAGCCCAAGGCGTAGGCGCTACTTGATCGACCCGGCCGTGAGGCCGCCCACCACCTTCCGCTCGATCAGCGCGAAGAGGATGATCACGGGGATGGTGGCGATCACCGACCCGGCGAACAGGTTCTGCCAGTCCACCTGGTACTGACCGATGAACGAGTTGAGCGCCACCGTGAGCGGCTGGTTCTCCGGCGTCGTGGTCAGGGTCAGGGCGACCACGAACTCGTTCCAGGCGGCGATGAAGGTGAAGATCAACGCCGTGATCACGCCGGGCAGGGCCAGCGGCAGCGTGATCCTGAACAGCGCCCCGAAGCGCCCGTTCCCGTCGATGAACGCCGCCTCCTCCAGCTCGCGCGGGATCGAGGCGAAGTACGCGTTCAGGATCCACACCGCGAACGCCAGGTTGAACCCGCCGTTCACGAGGATCAGCGACCAGATCGAGTCCACCAGCCCGAACTGGAAGAACTCGCGGTAGATGCCGACCAGCATGGCCGTGGGCTGGAACATCTGGGTGATCAGCACGAGGATCAGGAAGGCCGTGCGCCCCCTGAAGTTGTGCCGGGCCGAGTAGTACGCGGCCGGCAGCGCCACCAGGAGCACCAGCACGGTCGAGCCGCCGGCGACCTTGAGTGTCACCCACAGGTTGCCGGCCAGGCCGCCGGCCCAGAAGTTGGCGAGGTTCGACCACACCCACTCCTTCGGCCAGAACGACACCTCGCGCAGCGACTCCTGCGAGCGCAGCGAGGTGAGCAGCATCACCACGTACGGGAACAGGAAGACGAACGCGACGACGTACGCGGCGGCCGCGACGAGCACGGTCTTGAGCTTCGGCATCGTGCGCCGCGACGACGGCCTGACGTGCTGCCGCGGCCGGGTGGCCGGCGACGGCAGGGTCTTGATCGCCATCACGCCACCTCCTTGTTCCAGCGGGAGACCTTGAGGAAGATCGCGGTCAGGATGATCACCATGCCGAAGTTGACGACGGACATGGCCGCCGACTCGCCGATGTTCGAGCCCTTGAGGATGAACATGAGGATCGTCGAGGTGGCCGTGGAGTAGCCGGGCTGGCCGTGTGTCATGGCCCAGATGATCGGGAAGCTGTTGAAGACGTTCATGACGTTGATGAGCGCGGCCACGGTGAGCGCGGGCCGCAGCAGCGGCAGCGTGATCGACCAGTACGTCCGGAACCGGGTGGCTCCGTCCATCTTGGCCGCCTCATAGACGTCGGCGGGGATCGTCGCCAGCCCGGCCAGCAGCGCGTACGTGGTGAACGGCACCGACACGAAGACGGCCACGAACACCAGCCACGGCATCGCGGTGGAGGCGTCGCCGAGCTGGTCGGCCGAGGCCCCGCCCATCGCGTCGATCAGCCCCAGCTTCAGCCGGATCTGGTTGATCACGCCGACCTCGGGATCGAGCATCCACTTGAAGATGATCGCCGTCATCAGCACCGACGCGGCCCACGGCGCGATCAGCGCCCACCGGGCCACCTTGCGCAGCGGGAAGTTCTGGTTGAACAGCTGGGCGAGGGCCAGCGAGATCAGCACGGTGAGCGCGACGACCGCGACCACCCAGATCACGCTGCGGACCATGATGTCGGCGAAGTCCTTCTCGCCGAACAGCTTCTCGTAGTTCGCGAAGCCGTTGCTCCCCTGAACCACCCCGAACCGGCTGATCTTGAGGAACGACGACCTGATCATCTCGATCACGGGCCAGAGCACGACCAGCGCGATCAGCACCACGGCGGGCCCTACCCACGCGAGGGGCTCCAGGGCGCGCATCCTTCTCATGAGAAACCTTCCAAGACGGTGCGGCCGGCACCGGTGAGAGCGCCGGCCGCACGGGCCCCCGACGTATCAGCCGGCCGCTTCGGCGGTCTTCTGCAACTCACCGAGGACCTTGGCCGGGTCGTCCTTGACGGCCCCGCCGATGGTCTGCTTGATCGCCGGGTTCACCTCGGCCCACTTGGGGTCCTGGAAGGGGTAGAAGCTGGCGTTGGGCAGCGCGTCGAGGAACGGCTTGAGCTTCTCGTCGCCCGACAGCTTCTGGATGCCGCCGTTGGTGACGGGCAGCAGCTTGTACGTGTCCGAGATCTTCTGGGCGGCGCTGCCGGTGTAGAAGAAGTCGAAGAACTTCTTGATCTCGGCGCCGTGGCCGTTCTTGTTGAACGCCATGATCCAGTCCATGACGCCGAGCGTGGTGTCGAGCGGGCCGCTCTTGCCGGGGATCGGCGCGACGCCGTAGTTCTTCAGCCCGGCCGCGTCGAAGATCGGGATGGACATGGGGCCGCCGTTGACCATGCCGACCTTGCCCGCGCCGAAGTCCTCCCAGACCGTCTTACGGTCCTTGGTGCCCGGGTTGGGGGTGGTCAGGCCCGCGTCGACCAGGCCCTTCATGTACGTGAACGTCTCGACGTTCTGCGGCGAGTTGATCGCCCACTTGCCGGAGGCGTCCTTGTAGCCGCCGCCGTTGCCCAGCATCCACAGGAACGACTCGCCCTGGGCCTCCTCCTGGCCGAGCGGCAGGCCGAAGGGCTGCGTGACGCCGGCCTTCTTCAGCTTCTCGGCGTCGGCCTTCAGCTCGTCCCAGGTCTTCGGCGGCTCGGCGATGCCGGCCTTCTGGAACAGGTCCTTGTTGTAGAACAGCGCCCGCGCGGAGGAGACGAACGGGATGCCGTACGCGGTGCCGTCGACCTTGCCGAACTCGGCGAACTTCTGCAGCATGTCGCCCGAGACGTTCGGCGACAGCACCTCGTCCACCTTGTAGAGCAGCCCGTCCTTGACGAAGCCGGAGTAGTCGCCGGTCTGCAGGATGTCGGGCACCTGGCCGTTCTGGACCATGGTGGCGACCTGCTTGTCGATGTCGTTCCAGTTGATGACCTGGACGTCGACCTTGATGTTCGGGTTGGCCGCCTGGAACTCGTCCACGACGCCCTTCCAGAACGTCTCGCCCGAGTTCGGCTTGCCGGGGCCGTCGCCGTAGTCGGCGGCGACCATCTTCAGGGTGACCGGCCCGCCGCCCGACGCCTGCGTGTTGCCTCCGCCACCGCCGGAACCACCGGAGCCGCAGCTGGACAGGACCAGCATCGTGGCAAGGCCGAGAGCGGCGCCGCCCACAAGCTTCATGTTCACTGGAGATACCGCCTTCTCGTCGGACGGGTGCTGGTCCGTACCAGCCAACGGACCCCGTCCTGGGGGATGGGGCACGCGAGCGTACAGCTCGACGCGTTTGCGCCAGCGTAAGCCTGGATCGACAAGCCGGTCTATACCGGCTCGTATCAGTTTGAAAACGCTGAGGGCCGGAAAACCTCACAACCGGTCTAGACCGGGCGTCAGAGGATCTTTCTCCGGACGCTCTCCCCACCCTGCGGCGTGCCGATCCACGGGCCCTCGATGGAGGGGTCGAGGATGCCTTCCTCTACGAACCCGTAGCGGCCGTCGAGCACGTAGCCGGCCAGCCGCACGTCGCCCGCGTCGCTGTTGTCCCAGAGCCGCTCGAACAGCGCGTCCACGCGGCGTCGTGCCTGGTGGCAGAAGGTGTCGGCGAGCTCGTACGGCCGTCGCCCGAGGTCCCTGGAGTCCTCCTCCGCCTTGACGCACACGGCGGTCATGGCGAACAGCTCGGCCCCGATGTCCACGAGCCTGCCGAGGAACGACTGCTTGTGCTCCAGCCGGCCCTGCCAGCGCGACATGCCGTAGAAGGTGGACCGGGCCAGCTTGCGGCTGGTCCGCTCCACGAAGCGCAGGTGCGCGGCCAGCGGGCCGAAGTCGCCGTACGACGCGGGCAGGTTGCCGGTGCCGGCCACCAGCGTGGGCAGCCACCTGGCGTAGAAGCCGCCGGCCCGGCGCAGGGCCTGGGCGCGTTCCTGGCGCGAGGCCTCCGGGTTGATCAGCTCTCCGGCGGCCGACAGGTGCGCGTCCACCGCCTCCCGGGTGATCATCAGGCGCATGATCTCCGAGGAGCCCTCGAAGATGCGGTTGATGCGGGAGTCGCGCAGCATCTGCTCGGCGGGCACGCCGCGCTCGCCGCGCGCCACGAGCGACTCGGCGGTCTCGTAGCCTCGCCCGCCCCTGATCTGGACCAGTTCGTCGAGTGCCTGGTACGACAGCTCCGACGCGTACAGCTTGGCCAGCGCCGCCTCGATCCTGATGTCGTTGCGCTGGTCGTCGGCCAGGCGGCTGGTGAGCTCGCAGAGGGCTTCGAGCGCGTACGCGGTCGCCGCGATGAACGCGATCTTCGTGGCCACGGCCTCGTGCTCGCCGACCTTGCGCCCCCACTGCACACGCTCGTTGCCCCACTCGCGGGCGATCTTGACCGCCCACTTGGCGTTGCCCGCGCACGTGGCCGGCAGCGACAGGCGGCCCGTGTTGAGCGTGGTCAGGGCGATCTTCAGGCCCTGCCCCTCGCGCCCGATCAGGTTCTTGGCCGGCACCCTGACCTGGGAGAACTCGGTGACCCCGTTCTCGATGCCGCGCAGTCCCATGAAGCCGTTGCGCCGCTTGACCGTGATGCCGGGAGAGTCGGCCTCGACCACGAACGCGCTGATCTTCTTGCCGGTCCTGGCCATGACCACCAGGAGCTCGGCGACGACGCCGTTCGTCGTCCACAGCTTGACGCCGTCGAGCACGTAGTCGTCGCCGTCGCGGACGGCGGTGGTGGACAGGCGGGCCGGGTCGGAGCCCACGTCGGGCTCGGTCAGCAGGAACGCGGAGATCTCGCCCGCCGCGCACCTCGGCAGGAACTCCCGCTTCTGCTCCTCGGTCCCGAACAGCTTGAGCGGCTGCGGCACCCCGATCGACTGGTGCGCCGACAGCAGCGTGGCCAGCGCCGGGCAGTAGGAGCCGACGAGCATGAGGGTGCGGCAGTAGTACAGGTAGGGCAGCCCGAGCCCGCCGTACTCCTCGCCGATCGTGATCCCGAAGGCCCCGAGCGCCGCGAGCCCCTTGACCACCTCGTCGGGCACCTGCGCGGTCCGCTCGATGAGCGCGGGATCGACATGGGCGTCGAGGTAGCGCCGCACCGCCCTGACGAACTCCTCACCCCGCTTGGTCGCCTCTTCGGACAGCGTCGGCACGGGGTACACGAGATCCAGCCGGTAGTCACCGAGGAAGAGCTGCTTGGCGAAGCTCGGCCGCGTCCACTCCTTCTCGCGCGCCTGCTCGCCGACCTCCCTGGACTCCGCGTACTTGGCGTGCTCGGTCATAGCACCTCCCGACGATCTGCCGTCCTGTGCTAGGAGTACTGCCCGCCTGACGGCGCCTCATCGCCTGATTCTGTACGAACGGCGAACATTCGCTTTCAGAGCCCCGATCGCCACCAAGGCGAGCACGGCGGGCACCACGAGATAGGCGCCGCAGAACACCAGCGCCACGAGCGACAGCCCCGCGCCCACCACGGCCGTGTTCCGGTGCCGCCCCGCGGGCAGCATCCGCACGGCCGCCACCACGCCCGCCGCCGTGACCGCGGCCAGGCAGGCCGAGGTGGCCCGCATGAGCAGGTCCAGATCCACCGCCCACACCAGCACGGGCACGCTGAGGACGGCGAGCAGCCCCAGGCTCCGGTACGGCGTCTCACCCGGCGCCCCGCCCTTGGCGAACCAGCCCGGCAGCGCCCCGTCCCTGGCCATGGCCGCACCCAGCCGGGAGGCCCCGGCCAGATAGGTGTTGACCGCGCCGAAGGTCAGCAGCACCGCCACCACCCCGGTGACCGGCCGCGCGGCCGGCCCGATGCCGGTCTCCAGCATGGCGGTGAGCGGCACGCCGATCATGCCGGGGCCGAGCACGCCGACGGAGGTGACCGACACGCCCACGTACAGGATCCCGATCACGACGAGCGTCACCGCGGTGGCCCGGACCAGGCCGTTCCCCTTCCCGGCGAACTCGGCCGACAGGTGGCTGGCCGCCTCCCAGCCGACGAAGGCGAACAGGAGCACGCCGGCCGCGTCCGCCACGCCCGCGGCGCCGTACGGGGCGAAGGGGGTGAAGTTACCCGGGTCGGCGTGCGGAGCTGCGGTGATCACGGCCGTGGCCAGGAGCGTGACGAGCAGGACGACGAAGCCGATCTGCAGCCGTCCCGAGGTGCGCAGCCCGGCGGCGTTCGCGGCGAAGGCGGCTCCCAGGATCAGGCAGGCGGCCAGGGTGGCGTCCATGCCCAGCGTGGCCTCGACGTACTGGCCGCCGACCAGCGCGCCGGCGACGGTGCCGATGGGGACCGCGCCGTAGAACCACCAGCCGACCACGGCGGAGGCGTGCCGGCCGAACGCGAGCCCGGCGACGCTCGCCACTCCCCCGCCGTCGGGGTATCTGACGCCGAGCGCGGCGAAGGTCAGCGCGACGGGGACGCTCAGCGCGAGCAGCCCGGCCCAGGCCAGCACGGACGCGGGCCCCGCGGCAGCGGCGGCGAGGTGCGGCAGCACCAGCATCCCCGGCCCCAGGACCGCCCCGACCAGCAGTGCCGTGCCGTGCCCTGCGCCTATGCGATGTTCCGACATGCAGCCGAAACTAATGCACTCATTCGGCACTAACCCCCGTCAGTCGAACGAATGGCCGGAACCACATGACACCATCCACTCATGGACGAACTTGATTCGGAAATCGTGCGGCTGCTCCAAACGGATGCACGGCAGTCCAACCGGGAGCTGGCCCGGCAGCTCGGCGTCGCGCCCTCCACCTGTCTGGAGCGGGTCAGGTCGCTCACCCGGCGCGGCGTCATCCGCGGCTACCACGCCGAGATCGACCCGGCCGCGCTCAACCGGAGCGTGCAGGCCATGGTCTCGGTCCAGGTACGGCCACTGAGCCGGGCGGTGATCAACGCGTTCAAGTCGTCGGCGGCGGCGATGCCGGAGGTGCTCAGCGTGTTCGTGCTGGCGGGCGGGGACGACTTCCTCCTGCACGTGGCGGTGCAGGATCTGGACCACCTGCACTCGTTCCTGCTCGACCGGCTGAGCAAGCGCAAGGAGATCGTCGGCTTCCGCACGTCGGTGATCTTCCAGCAGGTGCACAACACCGTCCCGGAGCGCCTGACCTGACTTTCGTCAGGGGTGGTACTGGACGGTCGGCCGATCCGGAGGACGGGGGCGATTTCCTAGGTTTCTCTCCGTGATAGCAGTGAAGTCCCTCCTGATCGGCCTCTCGACGGCGCTGACCCTCGCCCCCGCCCCGCAGCCGACCTCCCAGACCATCGACGCCTACCTGCGCCAGGCCATGGAGTCCACCGGACTGCCCGGCATGTCCGTGGTCGTGACGCACAACGGCGAGGTCGTGCACGCGGCCGGCTACGGCCACGACTCCGAGGGGCGTCCCGTCACCGCGAACACCCCGATGCGCGTGGCCTCGGTCAGCAAGTCGTTCACCGCGATGGCCGTGATGACGCTCGTGGAGCGCGGCAGGATCAAGCTGGACGAGCCGGTGGCCGGGCAGCTGCCGGGGTTCAGGATGGCGGACCCGCGCGCGGCGGCGATCACCGTACGGCAACTGCTCAACCAGACCTCCGGGCTGTCGGACACGACGGTCGACATCGCCGCGGTGGAAGGCGCCACTTCGCTGGCCGACTACACCTCCCGGCTGTCCGGCTCCGAGCTCCGCGCCGACCCCGGCACCCGCTGGGAGTACTGCAACGTCAACTACGACCTGGCCGCGCGGCTGGTCGAGGTGGCCTCCGGGCAGCGGTTCGGCGACTACCTGCGGGAGCGGGTGTTCGGCCCGCTGGGCATGAAGTCCAGTGCCGTCAGCGACCAGGTCGTCCGGCCGGCCGACGGCTACAACTCGATCTTCGGCGCCTGGCTCCCGCGTGCCGAGCTGTCCGGCTTCCTCAACGACAGCGGCTCGGGCGGGGTCATCACCACGGCCGCCGACATGGGCAAGTGGCTGATCGCGCAGTCGGGTGACGGGCGCCCGCTGGTCAAGCGGGAGAGCCTGGACGCCATGCACACGCCGAGCAAGATCCGCGACTACGGCATGGGCTGGGGCGTCGAGCGGGAGACCGGGCAGCTCGTGCACTCGGGGAACCTGTTCACGTACAACGCCGTCGAGGCCGTCTCCCCCAAGACCGGTTACGGCTTCGCCGTCATGGCGAACGGGGCGGCGCTGACCGACGACACCTACACCGTCATGGAGGGGCTGACCGCCCTGAGCGAGGGCCGCGCCCCTGAGGTGCCCGGAGGCGATCGGCAGCTGTACGAGCTGGTGCTGGGCGTGCTCGCGATGGCCGCGGCCGGCCTCGGCGTCCTGGGCGTGCTGCGCGCCCGGCGCTGGGCCGCCCGGCGCGCGGGCAGGCGGGCCCAGTGGTGGGCGGAGTGGCGGCTGGTGCCCGTGCTGCTCCCCGTGGCCGTGCTGGCGGCGTATCCGGACCTGATCTCGTTCCTGATGAACGGGCGGGCGGTGACGTGGGCCCAGCTCACCTACTTCGCCGCGCCTCTGTCGATCATGCTGCTGGTGGCGGCGCTGTCGGGCGCGGCGGTGGCGACGGCCCGGCTGATGGCCGCCCGGCGTTAATTCGGTTGCACGGGATTACGGCCGGCCCGTACTGTCATGGACATGCGCCTTTACCTGTGATTCACCGCTGCTCAGCAGCGAGATCGCCCGTCATCCGTTCCAGACGCGGCAGCTGAGCTTGCCGACCGGCCTCCATGAGCCGCGTCGTGAGTCTGTGTAAAGGAGCTTCCTTATGCGAGTCCGTTCATCCAGGAAAAAGAACCTTCCCGGATTGCCCGTGACGCGGCCGATGCCCAAGATGCCGCAACGGCCGATCATGCCGCCCCGGCGCATCCCGCCGAAGGGCCGCTGAGACAACTACCAGGATGGTAGTTAGGCGAGCGCCGCCTCCACCGTACGCCAGGAGGCGGCGCTCGCACCCTTCATGCCTTCAGAGGCGCTCGATGATGGTGACGTTGGCCTGGCCGCCGCCCTCGCACATCGTCTGCAGCCCGTACCGGCCGCCCGTGCGCTCGAGCTCGTGCAGCAGCTTGGTCATCAGGATCGCGCCCGTGCCGCCGAGCGGGTGGCCGAGCGCGATGGCGCCGCCGTTCGGGTTGACCTTGGCCGGGTCGGCGCCGAGCTCGTGCGTCCAGGCCAGCGGCACCGGCGCGAACGCCTCGTTGATCTCCACCACGTCGATGTCGTCGATCGACATGCCGGCCTTCTCCAGCGCCCGCCGCGTGGCGGGGATGGGCGCGGTCAGCATGTAGACCGGGTCGTCGCCCATGAGGGCGAGCTGGTGGATGCGGGCCCGGGGCGTCAGGCCGTGGTCCCTGACCGCCTGCTCGGAGGCGATCAGCAGCGCGCCGGAGCCGTCGGAGATCTGCGAGGAGGTGGCGGCGGTGATCTGGCCGCCCTCCTTCAGCGTCTTGAGCGTGGCCATCTTCTCCAGCGTCGAGTCAGGCCGCGGCCCCTCGTCGTCCTCGACGCCGTTGACCGGGGCGATCTGGTCCTTGAAGTAGCCGTTGGCGATGGCCTTGGCGGCGCGCTGGTGGGACTCCAGCGCGAACCGCTCCAGCGTCTCCCGCGTGTAGCCCCACTTCTCGCACATCAGCTCCGCGCCGCGGAACTGCGAGATCTCCTGCTTGCCGTACCGTTCGACCCACTTCTCGCCGAACGGGAAGGGCATGCCCTTCTCCAGCGCGGCCGTGATCGACGAGCCCATCGGCACGATGCTCATCGACTCCACGCCGGCGGCCACGACCAGATCCTGGGTGCCGGACAGCACGCCCTGGGCGGCGAAGTGGATCGACTGCTGCGAGGAGCCGCACTGCCGGTCGATCGTGACGCCGGCGGTGGTCTCCGGCAGGCCCGCCGACAGCCAGGCGTTTCGCGCGATGTCCATGCTCTGGGGGCCGAACTGCATGACGCACCCCATGATGACGTCCTCGACCGCCGCGGGGTCGACGCCCGTGCGGTCGATCAGCGCCTTCAGCGTGTGCGCGGCCAGGTCAGTGGGGTGGACGGTGGAAAGGCCGCCCTTCTTCTTGCCGACCGGGGTGCGAACGGCCCCGACGATGTACGCCTCTGCCACAGTGCCTCCTGGAAACCGAGCATTATTCGGTTACTAGGGGCAGACTACAACAGAACGACGTTCTACTCACGCGTGGGCGGGACCAGGTCCTCCGCCGCGTCGACCCGGAACCGCCAGCGGTCCACGACCAGCCCGTTCAGCGCCTCGGCCAGCTCCAGGGCGAGCGCGCCGAGTTTGGCGGGCTCGCCGCCGCGCAGCTCGATCGCGGTCAGCTCGACGGCGAAGGGCAGAAGCTCCTGAACGGCGGGCGGCTGCCCCTTCTGCGGGACGAGCACGGCCCGGATGTCACCGGCCGTGAACGCGAACTCGTCCTCCTCGTCCGGCTCCAGCAGCGGTGCCAGCTCCTCGGCGGTCGGCCGCGCCGGAAGGATGACGGCGGGCCCGCTCTCCTCGTCGTCGGCGGGGTCGGTCACCTCGCCCCGGCACACCGCGAGCCCCTTGAGCCGGAAGGCCAGGCCTTCGGCGAGATAGCGGTCGAAGAAGTTCAGCGGCAGCGGCCCCTCGGCGGCCACCCTGACCGCCCACACCTTCTCCAGCTCGCCACCGGTCAGCTCCGGCTCGGCCTCCACGGGCGCGTACACCCGCACGTCGGTGGCCACGATGTCGTCGCCGTCCTTCTTCGCGTCGGGGTCCGCGAGCCGCACGATGCGCAGCAGCTCGGCCGGATCCGGCTTGGCGGGCAGGGCCGCCGTCGGGCCGGTACGCAGTCTCCGCTTGGCCATCCAGCCCATAGCCCGCCTCCGCGCTTGTCAGCTTCGATAAGAGCTCGTCATCGTCGCGTAGACGATGACGTTGTCGTCGTAGTGGCCGATCGTGCGATCGTAGTTCCCACCGCAGGTGATCAGGTGAAGCTGAGCGTTCTCCTGGGGCCCGTAGACGCGCTGGGTCGGGAACGTCTTCTTGCTCGCCTGCTCGATGCCGCCGACGGTGAACACCGCGGTCGTCCTGTCCTGGCGCTGGATCTCGATGGTGTCGCCGTTCTTGAGCTCGGGGAGCCTGCTGAACACGGCGGGGCGCGTCCTGGTGTCCTTGTGCCCGAGGATCACGGCCGGCCCCGCCTCACCCGGGGTGGACATGCTCCGGTACCACCCGGCCAGGTTGGGGTTCTCGGACGGAGGCACCTCGATCGTCCCGTCCTTCTTCAGCCCGACGGACGTGATCGGCGCGTTGATCCCGAGCCTCTTGATCACGATCCGCTTGGGCGTGGACGGCATCATCGGGGGCGCGGGGTTGATCTGCGGCAGCGGCGGCGGCACGTCGGGGGCCGCCTGGAAGAGCGCCTGCTCGGGCTGCCCCGTGGCCTTCCCGTCCGGCTGCGCCTGCAGCTTCAGGGTCTCGCGGTTGCTGCTCGCGAGCCCGTACTCCTGGGGGGAGTTGAGCACGATCAGCAGCCCGGCCACGACGGTGACGACACCGGCGATGGCCGCCCCGATGAGCACGGTCCTGAGCGCCGCGCTCCCCCTGTCCGCGGGCGGCGGCACGTGCCCGCCATCGCCGCCGCCGTACGGATAGTGCCCCGACATGCCCGTCAGCCCCTGGTGGCGTTACGGCGCCGCATGACGAGCCCGCCGACGGCCGCGGCACCCACCAGCGCGGTGCCGGTCAGGATGAACATCCGCCCGTCGGGCCCCGCCTCACCACCACCACCGGTGTCGGCCCCGGCCTTGGGGGTCTTCGACTTCTTGCTGGAGGGGGTGACCGTCACCGTCGCGGTGCTGGTCTTGGTGGGCTTGGGGGTGGAAGTCGTGTTGGTGGGGGTGGAGGAGGTCGTCGGGCTGCTGGTGGAGGAGCCCACCGTGAAGGTGTACGTCTTGAGGCCGGTCGTGGGGGCCAGGCACTTGATCACCGGCGAGGACGCCGAGGTGCCGAAGGCCAGGTCGCCGGCGGTCAGCGTCACGGTGCCCGTGGTGGTGGGCTTGACCTTGACGGTGACGCTGGTGGGGAGCGTGATGGCCTGGCCGATGGTGACAGTGCCCAGTGTCGCTTCGCCGGTGGCGGTGGAGGGGGCTCCGGCGCCGCTCGCCTTGACGGTGACGAACATCTTGGGGCTGGTGGTGGGGAAGCCGGTGGGCGCCTTCAGCGTGTCACTGCCGGTCTGGATGGTGCCAGTCCAGGTGATCGAGGCGTCGGCGTTGGCGGTGGCGCTGGTGGGCGGCGTCATGACGACCTTCATGTCGACGTCGGCCGGATAGTCGGCGTCGCCGCCGCCGCTGGCGAGGTCGCAGTCATAGGCGACGACCTCATCGCCACCGCTACCGCCACCGGTCCCGATCGTCACGTCCAGGACCTCGGTCGACGTCGTCGTGCACGTCGTCGTAGCGGTGCTGGGCGAGGGGAGGCTCAGCACCAGTTGGCCGGGCTTCACGCTGACCTTGCCCGTCGTGCCGGTCGGCACGGAGACCTTGTAGACCACGTCCTTGGCCGACACCGTGGTGCTGGTGGTGGTGACATTGGCGCCAGTCTTGGCTCCAGGGTCCTGGATCGAGCCGGGCGTCGGTGTCAACGTGGCGTTGACCTGCAAGGTCGTAGCCGTCGCCGGCGCGGTCGCAAGCGTCAACTCCGGGATCTTCACCGTGAGGTCGAAGGTCGTGCCTGCGGTCGCCGAGTCGGGAGCACTGAGCCCGACGCTGATGGTCCCAGCGGTGCTGCCGAGCAGTGACCCCGTGCATGTGTAGCTGAACTGCTTCGTCACGGCAGCTAACGCGGCCGTCGGGGTGGAGACCACGAAGATGGAGCCGACGAAGATCGCGAGCGTACCCGTCAATCCCAGCGCGGACGTCTTATGGGCGAGGCGGCGCCACGCCTGGGACATAAGCACGGGTCCATCTCCGTTCAAGGCAAGTTTCAACAGTCGTGCCAGAATTCCAGCCGTTGGTCACGGTTAGGTTGAGATCCTACGAACTGTCCCTGTCAAGTTCCCGTAAACCGCCAAAACCCTAGCCCTTCTTCTTGGACAACGTCGCGTATACGACGATGTTGTCCGTGTAACTGTGCGCCGTCTTGTTGAAGACCCCACCGCACGTGACGAGCCGCAACTGAGCGTTGGTCGTGTTCCCGTACACCCGCGACGTCGGGAACGACGACTTGCTCGCCTGCTCGATCCCGCTCACCGTGAACCGCGTGACCTTGCCGTCCGACCGGTACACGTAGATCTGGTCGCCCTTGGCCAGCTCCCGGAGGCGGTCGAAGACGGCGGGGCCCTTGCGGGTGCTCACGTGGCCGTTGATGACCGAGGGGCCGAGCTCGCCGGGCACCGGGGAGCCCTTGTACCAGCCCGTCTGGTTGGGCTTGGTCAGGGGCGGGGTGCCGAGCTTGCCCTTGCTGTCCACGGTGACGGCCCCGATGGGCGCGTTCACCTTGATCTTGGGGATCTTGATGCGGGTCGGCCTGGACCGGGTGGACTTGGCCTTGGTCGAGGGGATCGGGGACACGACCGGGACCGCCGGAAGCGGAGGCGGCGCGTCCAGGCGGGCCGGGGTCAGGGGGATGCCCTTGCCGCCGGGGCCCACGGTGGGCGGGAGCACGAACGCGCCCGCGTTCGCCACCTCCGCCTGCGTCGGCGTGTCCTGCGCCGCCGCCAGCGAGCCCGAGGCGTCGTCGGGGGTGGTGGGCCACAGCGAGAGCATGCTCACCATGACCAGGCCGACGCCGCCCAGCGAGCCGGCGATCAGCAATCCGGGCAGTGCCCGCTGCATCGGTGTCTGCTCGGTCATCAGAGCGCTCCTCCCGCGTGCGCGGCCCTGCGCCGGCGCAGCAGCAATCCGCCGCCCGCGCCGCCGATCACCAGCGCGGCCATCAGCCCGTACGGTCTGTCCTCGCGATCCGGCGCCTCACCGCTGTCCACGCCGCCCTTGGGGGTGTTGGCGACCTGCGCCCGGTAGTACTTGGTCGCGGTCGGCCCGGTGGCCTTGGGCGTGGCCGTGGCCGAGCTGGTGCCGGTGGCGCTGGGGATCACGATCACGCGCCCGAGGCCGATGTCGGTGGTCCGGTTGTTCGGGGTGGTGTGGGTCCCGGTGGGCGTCGGGTTGGTGGGGTTGGTCGTCGGACTGTTGCTGGGGCTGTTGCTGGGACTGTTACTGGGGCTGTTGGACGGCGACTGCGAGCCGCTGGGGCCGGAGACGGTGATGTCGATGGCACCGGGGTTGCCCTGAAGCGTGCAGGTGGCCTGGTTGTGGGCCGGCGGTTCGGGGATGTCGCCGGTGATCACCTGGAAGGCGTCCACGTAGGCGTCCTTGGCCTCGGTGTTGACGATCTCGATGGTGTGTTTCTCATAGTCAAGCTGCGGGGACTCCCAAAGGACCTCCTGAGTCTCGGTGCCCGTCATGGCGTTCCCGCTACGGTCCAGACCCGGTTCCACCAGGGGATCGGTGACGGTCTGCCCGTCAAGGATCACTCGGATCGGCCCGAGGCCCGGCGCCCGCCGGCCGATGTAGGCCACCTTCGTGCCGATGAACTCCAGCTTGGCCGTGGCATCTTGTGCGCTGGTCTTCTGCACGTCGTTGAGGAAGTCGGTGTATTCCGGCGCGGTGTACTCGTGGCTCCAGGCGCCGGTATAGGTGACTTTCCTGTTGTTGTTGACCATCACCTCGCCCTCGGCGGGCGTGAACCTGACGGTCAGCGTGGTGGGCTTGAAGCGGATGGTTCCGGTACGCGTGAGAGACGCACTGTCCGACAACCCCTCGGGAAGCTCCAGGTAATTACCCGGCAGCAGCTCGCCCTGCTCCTTACCGCCCCGGGGCCGGAGCTGACCGATCCAGGCGCCGCTGATGTCCACAACGCCCTCGAGGTCCAGGGAGGATCCCTTGGGGAAGAATCCGGGCGACCCGAACTTCTGCAGGCTCTTGTACGACATGTCCCAGCGGACGTTCATGGTGCCCGCCTCGACCTGGGGAGTCATACGGGCCTCGATGTCCACGCCCGCGCCCGCGATGCCACCCGTACACCTGTAGTTGGCCACCAGCGAGGCCGCGGCCTGGCCGGGGACCGAGGATGCTGCGACGAACGCCGCGGACGCGGCCACGCTCACCGATGCGGCAATCACTGCCTTGCGCCACCGATCCACGGGAGACTCCGATCACGCCACAAATAGACCGAGGGTAGATCTTAGAGTCGAAAACACCCCCAACACATGCCGATCGCGGCAACGTCCAGCACTTGTGATGAAGCCGTGTCCACAGGTATCCGCCGTACCGGGAAAGGGGGTATACCTGCCAGTAACAGAACCCTGTTCGGGAGGACCACAATGCGGCGAGACCTCTTCGACGAGGAGCACCTGCTCTTCCGCGAGACCGTGCGCGAGTTCATGGCCCGCGAGGTCGTGCCGCACCACGCTCAGTGGGAGAAGGATGGCATCGTCCCGCGCGAGGTCTGGAAGAAGGCCGGGGAGCTCGGGATGTTCGGGTTCTCGGTGCCCGAGGAGTACGGCGGGGCCGGGGTCACGGACTTCCGCTACAACGCCGTGATCGTCGAGGAGATCCTCCGGAACGGCGCCTCCGGGCTCGGGTTCTCGTTGCACAACGACGTCATGGCGCCGTACCTCGTGGATCTGACGAACGACGAGCAGAAGCAGCGGTGGCTGCCCGGCTTCGCTAGCGGCGAGCTGATCAGCGCGATCGCGATGAGCGAGCCTGGGGCCGGCAGCGACCTTCAGGGGATCAGGACCACGGCCCTCCGCGAGGGGGACCACTACCTGGTCAACGGGCAGAAGACGTTCATCACGAACGGGATCAACGCGGACCTGGTCGTCGTGGTGGCCAAGACCGATCCCGACGCGGGCGCCAGGGGGACCACGCTGATCGTGGTCGAGCGCGGCATGGAGGGGTTCGAGCGGGGGCGCAATCTCGAGAAGATCGGGATGAAGGCCCAGGACACGGCCGAGCTGTTCTTCGAGAACGTACGCGTGCCCGTCGCCAACCGCCTGGGCCCGCGCGACGGCGAGGGCTTCTTCCAGCTCATGAACAACCTCCCGCAGGAGCGCCTGTCGATCGCCGTGGCGGCGGTGGCCGCGGCGGAGGCCGTGCTGGAGGAGACCATCGAGTACTGCAAGACCCGGCAGGCCTTCGGGCGGAGCATCGGCTCGTTCCAGAACACCCGGTTCGTGCTGGCGGAGCTGGCCACCGAGACCGAGATCGCCCGCCACTACGTGGACAAGTGCATCCTGGCGCTCAACGCCGGGCAGCTCGACGCGGTGGACGCGGCCAAGGCCAAGTGGTGGACCACCGAGCTGCAGAACAAGGTCATCGACCGCTGCCTCCAGCTCCACGGCGGGTACGGCTACATGATGGAGTACCCGGTCGCCAAGGCGTGGATCGACAGCCGGGTGCAGACGATCTACGGCGGCACCACCGAGATCATGAAGGAGATCATCGGCCGGTCCTTCGGATTCTGACCGCTTCCGGCCTCACGGGAAGGCGGTCCGCACCGCATACTGGACACCATGGACGGCGGCCTGATCCTCCTGGCTTTCCTGGCGTTGCTGTTCGCCTGGGGCCTCAACCGTGTGCGCCGGGCGATCCGCCTGGGGCCGGTGGCCTATGGCGGCGTGATGATCGTGTTCGTCATCGTCATGCTCCTCTTGTGGGGCCAGACCAAGGTCTAACCGGACAGCCCCTCGACGAAGCGGGTGAGCAGCCGGGCGAACTCCGCCCGGTCCTCCTCCGGCCAGTCCTCCATGACCGCCGCGAACGCCGCCTGCCTGGCCCGGTGGGCCTGCTCCAGCGCCGTCTGCCCGGCCTCGGTCAACACCAGCCACGCCTTGCGCCCGTCGGCCTGATCGGCCTCCCGCCTGACGAGGCCCGCCGCCACGGCCGCCGCCACCAGCCGGCTGGCCCTCGGCTGATCGACGCTGAGCGCCTGCGCGACCGTGGACACGGTGACGGACCCGCCGGCGCCCTCGATCACGTCGAGCACTTCGTACTCCGGCCCCACGACGCCCTGCTGCCGCGCCAGCACCCGCCGGCTCTGCCGCCGCCTGATCGCGACCATCGCCCGCTCGACCGCGGCAATATACTTGTCTTCATACATATTGTTGTTATCCTACATCTATGGACAAGCCCATCGGCCACTGGCTGAAGCATCTCGACAACCTGCTGGAAGACGCCATGGAGCAGGCGCTCCAGACCACCACCCGCCGGGAGTGGCAGGTGCTCAACCAAGCGGCCCAGGAAAGCACGTACACCATGCCGTTCACCGGGCCGTTCACCGGGCCGTTCACCGGGCCGTTCACCGGGCCGTTCACCGGCGTGGACGAGGCCGTGGAGCGGCTCACCGCCAGGGGCTGGCTGGCGGACGGCGGGCTCACCGACGCGGGCAGGGCCGCGCACGAGGAGATCTCCGAGAAGGTCGGCCGATTCCGGCAGAAGGTGCTCGAAGGGGTGAGCCCGCAGGAGTACGTGGCCACCGTCGACGTGCTCCGCCGCATGTCGGCCAACCTCGATCACTGACGCGAGGCCCCCGCCGGCTCGGGGGACGACCACGCGGCGAAGACGGTGGCGCCGTAGGGGGTGAGCCGCAGGACGGGGATCTCCCTCCTGAGCGGATTGCCGTCGCGGTCGATCGTGATGTCGCCGCTGGCACCCTGAACGTCGATGGTGCCGCTGCGCAGCATGGCCGCCACCTCCTGCGGCCCGAGCTTCGCCAGATCGTCCTTCGCGTACCTGTCGATGGCCTTGATCGCGACGTACACGGCGTCGTGGTTCATGATCGCGTGGCCGTCGTCGAGCGATTCCGTGGGGAACAGCCGCACATATCCCTTCTCGTCGCCGTTCCCGAACCTCGCCTTGATCGCGGGCAGGACGCGGCTGCCGTGGTCGGTGACGTTCGCGGAATGGGCCAGGGCGGTGTAGTACAGCCGGATCTTGCCGCCGTTGTCCTCCCAGATGGGGCTCTTGACGAGGTGGGCCTGCTCGCTGGTGTCGTCCCCGGCGAAGACGCTGATGTCGCGCTGCACGCAGGGGCGCGACAGGCTGAGGCCGCGTAACAGCGCGGGCAGGCCTCGGGCGCGACCGGCGTAGAAGACGGCGTTGGCGTCGGAACCGCAGATCGTGTCCGCGATGTTCCCGATGACCGTGCTGGAGGCGTTGACCGTCGAGTCGAAGGTCAGCGCCCGGCCGCGCCTCTTGGCGTCGACGACGCGGGCGAGGGTCCTGTCGTAGGCCTCGCCCAGCGTCCGGCTGTAGCTGTCGCCGGATTTGGTGTCCATGACGACGACCGGCTTGAGCGCGGGGACGGCCCGCTCGGCGAAGCGCACGAGAGCCGCCGCCTCGTCGCTGTTCAGCGGCGCCATCCGTACCAGTGCCTCGTGACGCTGCAGTTCGTCCGAGGTGATCACGGCCGCCACCATCGCGATCTTGTCCTTGCTGAGCCGGTCGATCACGCGCTTGGTGGCTTCGACGCTGTTCCCGAGCCCGGTGACGGCGAGGATGCGTTCGCTCTGGACGCGGCCCTCCAGGTCCGTGACCGTGTCCTCCCAGGCGTCCGAGCTGATGTTGCCGACGAGCAGCCTGATGTACGGCGCCGCGGACTGCTCCCTGTTCCGCCACAGCTGCGCCAGATGTGACCCCTGGAGGGCGTGCCGGATGGTGTCGAGGCCCATCCCCGTCTCGGTCACATCGCCCGACATCGGAAGCAGCACCAGGATGGTGACGTACTCACCCGGATGCTTCGAGATCACGTCGTCGTTCTCCGCGTGGATGCGCTCCATGATGCCGGACAGGCTCGGGTCGAAGGCGTCGCTCGCGTCGGTGAGCCTGGACGGCGCGCGGAAGGCGAAGGTGAGGCCTGTCGCGACGAGCAGGGCGACGAGGGCGACGCGCACGGTCCACTGCCGGCGGCGACGCTTGACGTAGGTGGGAGCGGGCCCGATCTGGAGGCTGTCAGGGATGTCGCTCATACCTCTCGGCCTCTCGGTTGAGGATCGACCCGCCAGTGGTCGTGAGGCCCGCCAGTTGCCTGAACTCGTGCGCGATCTCCGTGGCGCGCCGGCCGGGGGGATCGAGGACGGGATCGAGCCAGAACCACCGGGCCACCACCAGCTTCCTGATCATGGAAGTCCGGTCCCGCCGTTCCGTGTCGGCCGAGCTCACCGCCAGTGAGTCGTACAACGCCGCCAAGGGCCGGTCCAGGGGCAGGCGGTTGGGGGCCGCGGTCACCTGCTCGTAGAGCTGAACCCACTCCGGCAGGCGACTGCCGCGGCGGCCGATCGCGTCGAGCTGCCCGAACCTCTCGTTCAGGAACGCCACGACGGCCTCCAGCCGCGGATCGTCCCCGTCCGTCACCCGGGCCAGCGTGTGATAGGCGGCCGAGGCGTCGTCGGCCACCTCCTGCCTGCGGTAGAACCTCTCCATCGTCTCGTGGACCTGGTCCCAGCGCTCCGGCTCCGCGGCGAGGTGGTGCAGCAGCAGCCTTCTGAGCCAGGGATGGAGGACGGTGATCTCCTCACCGCCGGAGGAGGAGCGCTCCCAGCCGCCTTCTCGGCTCTCCGCGGCGCTCCGCGTGGTGAGCCACAGCCGCTCGGCCAGCTCGCGGCGGAGGTGCGAGGCGGTGCTCGCCCCGTCGAGCAGCGCGTTCTCGGCGTCGTCCACGTTCCTGGCCGCCGACCAGGCCATCAGCAGGTCACGCCGGGGCAGGTGGTCGGGCATCAGCCGGCGCAGGGCGTCCTTTTCATGCAGGATGGCGCGGAACTCGTCGTCGTCCTCGGTCTTCCCGAGCAGATCGCCCAGTTCGCGGGCGGCGTACGGGTAACCCCCGGTCAGCTCGTGGACCGCGCGCTCGTGAACCGCCGCGGTCCCGCCGGCCGGGAGGCCGGGCATGAGCGCGGGATACCACCAGCGCTGTTCCCCGTCGCCGCGCCGCTCCACCCAGTCCTCGTACGTGGCCGCGGCGAGCCGCGGCGGCCGGCGGGCCTCCGGCGTTCCCGGGCACGCCCAGCCCGTCACCCCCTTCGGCCAGGTCCTGGACGCGGCCACGACCACCAGGGGGTCCGCGCTCGCGCCGGCTCTGGAGCGCCTGTCCCTGGCGGCGACCAGCGCCTGCAGGAAGGCACAGCCCGCCGGGCTGTCAGCGTCGTCCAGCAGCAGGAGGCAGTTGCGCGCGTGGCGCGGCTTCGCCCACGCCTGGGCGAGGTCCTCGAGGAACGCCTCGACGAGGATCCCCCGCGCGCCCTCCGCCCGCTCCCCGCCGATCTGCTGCTCCTGTACGAGATTCAGGACGTCACCGCCGAGCCGTTCCGAGAGCCACGCCCTGGCCACGCGGTGAACCCGATCGGCGGCGTCCAGATGGCGCCCCAGCAGCTCCGTGACATAAACCAGAAATTTCAGCCAAATGCCAATGTTCGGCAATAAGGAGGCGATATCTCGCCACTGCGCCGCGTCATTGGGATCAATGCGCGCCTTGCGCTGAAGACGTAGCTGCAGCTGATCTTCGAGTTGCGAACGCGGCAATTCCGGATCGAGACCGAGCACCACCAGCGTGAAAACCGTACGGGGCAGCCGCACCTTGTCGAGCGCCGCCAGGTCATAGGCGATCCGCTGGATCACGTCGGCGACGGTGCTGCCGTGCGCCGGGTGGAGCGCCAGGTTGACCGCCGGAGAGGGCGGTTTCCGCACGCTGTGCGAGATCTGCGTGAGGGTCGCGCTCTTCCCGGTGCCCGCCATTCCGAGCAGAAAAATGACGGGCAGCTCGTGCTGCCCGGGAGGATGGGTTTTCTGGAGGCACCCACGCAACAACGGGTACCAGGAGTCGTCCGCCATGAATTCCGCCATATGGCCATACCGGGAAATCGACCGCCGCTCCTCGTGAGCGCTCGATACGGGGAAACCTATCCCATCCCTTTGGCGGGGGTCAGAGAAATTACGAAATGGCGCTGGATTCCAGAATGACGCGGGCGACGAGGTCGGGGTCGTCGCTCATGGGCACGTGACCGCACCCTTTCAACAGCTTGACCCGCTGCCCCGACCAGCGGGCCGCGCGCACGGCCTGGCGGCGCAGCAGGAGCCGGTCGTGCTCACCCCACGCGATCGTGATGGGCGACTTCGGCGGGGCGGGCGGCATCAGGCCGGCGAACGACTCAAGCGTCTCGTCGAAGCCGCTCGCCCAGGCCAGCGCCTGCATGGCCGCGACGTGCGCGGTGGCGGAGAGCCTGGCGGGGTGGGCGACCAGGATCCCGGTCGAGACGGCCCGCAGCAGCGGGTTCTCGGCCACCTTGGCGGTATGCCTCGCGGGGATCGACCGGGCCGAGGCGCGCAGGGCGCGCAGCGCGGACTGGCAGTAGAGCAGCTCGGGCCGGGACCAGAAGCCGGCCGGCGACAGCGCGGTGGCCGTGCGTACGACGCCGCGCGAGGCCAGCTCCAGCGCGATGTAGCCGCCGAGCGAGTTGCCCGCCACGTGCGGCTCGCGCACGCCGAGCACCGCGCAGAACGACTCGACCGCGTCGGCCAGCGACTCCGCGGTGTAGGTGACACCCTCGGGCAGGCCCGGGGATCTGCCGAAGCCGGGCAGGTCGAGCGCGATCACCGTACGCGCGGCCGCCAGGCGGTCCAGCACCGGCAACCATGCCTGCCAGTGATGGCCGATCCCGTGGATGAGGATCAGCGGCGCGCCGGTGCCCCGTCGTTCGAAGGCCAGCTCCATACGGCCAGCTAATCACTCATCTCCCGCGAGTGGGAATCTCGAACCAGACGGCTTTGCCTTCCCTGGTAGGACGCGATCCCCAGCGCCTGGCCAGCTGGTCGACGAGGTAGAGGCCGCGCCCGCCCTCGTCGTTCTCCCCCGCGCTCCGGATGCGCGGCAGGCGCAGGTCCTGGTCGAAGACCTCGACCCAGACCGACTCCTCGCCCCTGCGCAGCCTCAGCGTGAACTCCTTGTCGCCGACCACTTCGTCCTCGAAGCCCGGCACGTCCCAGGACTCGTCGAACGGCAGCGGTGGCCCCTCCACGACCAGCTCCCTGCGGGGCACGGTGGCGGTGGCGGCGTGCAGCACGACGTTGGTCACGACCTCGGAGACGAGCAGGCAGGCCAGCTCGGCCCGCTCCTCGGGCACGTTCCAGCTCGAGAACGCCTCCGACGCCATGCGGCGCGCCTCGCCCACCATGATCGGCTGGGCGGGGAACGTGCGCTCCTCGACGTCGAGGTCGACGTCGCTGGAGCGGACGACCAGGATCGCCATGTCGTCGTCGATCTCGCCGGGCACGGCCACCGTGGCGGTGTCGGCGATGCGCTCGACCTCGGCGCCGGACATCTTGGCGAGCTTCTCGCAGAGCACGCCGAGCGTCTCTTCCTCGCTCGGCACCTGGCCGTCGCGGCCCGGGCGGCGGTCGACCAGGCCGTCGGTGTAGAGCAGCAGCGCCGCGCCCGGCGGCAGCGTGCGCGTCTCCTCCTTGTAGACCAGGTCGGCGTGCAGGCCCTTGGCGTGGACGCCGAGCGGCTGGCCGACCTCCTCGATGTCGAGCTCCACGCACTGGCCGTCGACCAGCAGCAGCGGCGGCGCGTGGCCCGCGTTGGCGAAGGACAGCTGGCGCGACCAGGCGTCGTAGACCAGATACTGGCAGGTCACGATGGGCGGGATGCTGACCTCGGCGCCGTTGTCGTCGTGCTCGGGCGTGGCGATGATGCGGGTCCACTCGTCGAGCCTGGCCAGGATGTCGGCCGGCGACTTGTCGTCCTGAGCGAAGGCGCGCAGCGCGGCCCTGAGCTGGCCCATGATGGCCGCCGCCTTGGCGCCCCGGCCCTCGACGTCGCCGATCACGATGCCGACCCGGCCCGCCGACAGCGGGATCACGTCGTACCAGTCGCCGCCGACCTGGGTCTGGATGCCCTGGCCGTGGGAGGCGAGCGGGGCCGCCGGGTAGTAGCGCACCGCGATCTGCAGGCCGTCGAGCTGCGGCAGCGCCCGGGGCAGCAGGTATTTCTGGAACGACTCCGCCGTGTGGCGCTCCTCCTCGAACAGCAGCGCGTTGTCGATGGCGAGCGCGACCCGGGTGGCGATGGCGCCGACGAAGTCGCGGTCGAAGGCGTCGTAGTGGGGGCTGCGCCGGTCGGTGAGGTTGGACAGGCCCAGATACATCAGCCCGAGCGTCTCGCCGCGCACCAGCAGGGGGGCGACGATGGCGGAGGTCATGCCGATCTCGCCGCACAGGCGGGCGCTGCCCTCGCTGGTGGCCGGGTAGCTGCTGGTGGCGAAGCTCTCGACCAGGATCGTCTCCTGGCGGCGCAGCGCCGTGTCGGCGTAGTGGCCGGAGGGGTAGCGGATCTCCGCGCCCAGCGGCTTCCAGGTGCCCGACGGCGGCGTCCATCCCTGGACGTGCTGGGAGACCCGGCGGACGAGCCGGTCGCCCTCCATCAGCTCGATGAAGCAGTGGTCGGCGAACTGGGGCACCAGCATCTCGGCGACCCGCTTGAGCGTCTCCTCGACGTAGAGCGAGCCGGCCAGCCGCTCGCCGATGCGCTCCAGCAGGCCGAAGCGGTCCTTCTCCCGCTCGTTGCTGCGCAGCGCCTCGCGGGCCATGATGACGATGCCCGTCACCGAGCCCGAGGTGTGGCGCAGCGGCACGGCCTGGGCGCGTACGTAGACGATGGTCCCGTCGCCGCGCCTGACGTCGAACGTGCCCTCCCACACGCCGCCCTTGAGCACGTGCTTGGCCAGCTCGACCGCCAGCGGGTGGTCCTTCTCCATGATCCCGAGGGACAGGACGGACGCGTCACGTGAAGGCGACTTGCCCTGACGGCCGAAGAGCTTCTCGGCGAAGGGGTTCCAATAGAGGAGATTGCTGAAACGGTCGGTGACGATCACCGCCATCTCAGCGTGATCGAGCACAGATCCGGCACCCAGGTGATCAGCCGTTTCCTGTGACAGATCCCCCCATCGATTCATCCGGAGACCACTCCTTGGGGTGGCATGCACGCAAAGTGGACCACGGGCGCTCCTGCAACAGTCTTGGCCAGGGGAGAGTGGAGGGCCTCCCAGGAGGGATTCAACCAAGCCGCTGCGCGCGCGTCAGCGCTTGGAGACAAAAACGTGCGCGGCGACATCGCGCGGAAGCTCCGCGGGAGTGTCGTTCGCGTCACCGTCACCTGTCACCCGCACACCGTCGTCGCTCGCCGCGAGCGTCACCTCGCGTCCGGGTTGTATCCCAACTTGCTTGAGTTTAAGCATCACAGCAGGATCGCTTTGCACTTGTTCGCTAATTCGACGCACGACGACCGGCGTGTCCCTCGGACCCGCCAGGTCTGACATCGATGTCAGCACCCCGGCGCCGCCCTCGGGGGGCTCCTTGGCGCCCAGCTCCGCGAGCCCGGGGATGGGGTTTCCGTGCGGGCAGACGGTGGGGTTGTCGAGCAGGGTCACCAGGCGGGCCTCGACCGACTCCGACATGACGTGCTCCCAGCGGCACGCCTCGATGTGCACCTCTTCCCAGGGAAGGCCGATCACCTGGGTGAGCAGGCACTCGGCCAGCCGGTGCTTGCGCATGACCCGCGTGGCCAGCGTGCGGCCCAGATCGGTCATGGACAGGTGGCGGTCGCCCTCGACGCGGACGAGGCCGTCACGCTCCATGCGGGCGACGGTCTGGCTCACGGTGGGGCCGCTCTGCTGCAGCCGCTCCGCGATGCGGGCGCGAAGAGGGACGATGCCCTCCTCCTCGAGCTCGTAAATCGTGCGGAGGTACATCTCGGTCGTGTCGATCAGGCCGTGTGCGGTCAAGGCAGTCCTCCCAATCAAATATTACGCCGGTCGTGGCGGGGACTGGGCCCGTCCGCAGCGGGCACAGAAGTCACACGAACCCTATTGGGAGAACGACCGACGATGGTTAAGGACGGAAACAAAGGAGCGGCCGAGTTCCTTCCCGACCAGCTCGATCTCGACTCGCTGCGGCGCGCGGCCGCGTGCTGCCAGGGCTGCGGGCTCTACCTGAACGCCACCCAGACCGTTTTCGGCGAGGGTCCGCAGCGGGCCCGGTTCATGCTCGTGGGCGAGGAGCCAGGAGATCAGGAGGACCGGCAGGGACACCCGTTCGTGGGCCCGGCCGGGCGCATTCTGGACAAGGGACTGGAAGAGGCCGGAATCGAGCGCGAGGACGTTTACGTCACCAACGCCGTCAAGCATTTCTCCTTCACCCTTCGCGGAAAGCGGCGGATCCACCAGAGGCCGACGGCCGGCGAGATCGACGCCTGCCATCCGTGGCTCGACGCGGAGCTGGCTCTCGTGCGACCGGAGGTGATCGTGGTGCTCGGGGCGACGGCGGCCAGGGCGCTGCTCGGGCGGGAGTTCCGCGTGACGCACCACCGGGGCGAGCCGGTGCCGCTCGGCGACGCGCTGGCCGTGGCCACGGTGCACCCGTCCGCCGTGCTGCGCGCGCCCGACAGGGACCAGGCGTACGCGGGCTTCCTGGCCGACCTGAAGGTGGCCGCCCAGGTCGTCTGACCTCTGACCTTTATCGAGCCCGGTAATTGCGGAAGGCGGGCGCGGACAGGCCGACGAGCAGCACCGTGACGGCACAGGCGATGCCGCCGCCCACCCAGGCCCCGCTGACCCCCAGCTCCGTCGCCGTCGCACCGGCCCGCAGGTCGCCCAGACGCGGCCCGCCCGCCACGACCACCATGAACGCCCCCTGCAGCCGCCCCCGCATCTCGTCGGGCGCGTACAACTGCAGGATGGACTGCCGCCAGACCGACGAGATCACGTCCGCCACCCCGCCCACGGCCATGAACGCCACCACCAGCCAGAGCTCGCTCGCCAGCCCCGCGGCGGCCACGGCCAGACCCCAGACGGCGATCACCACGACGAGCGCGACCCCCTGCCGCGAGACCCGCCCCACCCAGCCGGAGAACAGCGCCCCGGCCACCGAGCCGATGGCCATGGCGGAGCTCATCCAGCCGAGCGCGTACATCGAGCCGCCGAACCTGTCGGCGGTCAGCTCAGGGAAGAGCGCGCGCGGCAGGGCGAACACCATCGCGATGATGTCCACGACGAACGACATCAGCAGCACCGGGCTCCTGACGATGAAGCTGAGGCCCTCCAGCACCGCCCCGGCACCCGGACGTCGCACTTCGCCCAATGGGGGCAGTGAGGGCAGCCTGAGGGCCGCGTAGAGGCTCGCGGTGAAGAGCAGGGCGTCCATCGCGTACGCCGCCGCGAACCCGCCGGAGGCCAGCACGACCGCGCCGATCATCGGACCCGCGACCGCGCCGATGCTGAAGACGAGCGAGTTGAGCGCGTTCGCGGCGGGCACCAGCTCCTTCTCCAGGATCCTGGGGATGATCGCGCCCCTGGTCGGGCTGGTGATCGCGAAACCGGTGGCGTTCAGGGCGACCGCGGCGAAGATCAGGTAGACGTTCCTCATGCCGAGCAGCGCCTGCCCGAGGATGAGGAGCGTCGCCGTCCACGCGATGAGCGAGCCGACGATGAGCAGCTTGCGCCGGTCCACGGCGTCGGCGACCGCCCCTCCCCACAGGCCGAAGACGACCAGCGGGATCAGGTTGGCCATCCCCAGCAGCCCCACGTAGAACGAGGAGTGGGTGAGCTCCCAGACCTGCTGGCCGACGGCCACGACGGTCGCCCCGACGCCGACGTGCGAGACGGCCTGGCCGAGCCAGAGCCGCCGGTACTCGGGCGCGCCGAGTGGCCGGGTGTCTACCAGATGACGCTTGACCAGCTCCGCGATCGCCACTCCATGAACACTAAGGTGCCAGTCTTTCCAGGACCCAACCGGGTCGTGTCCGCCGATAACGGAGCCTGTCGTGCATCCGGTCGAGCTGTCCCTGCCAGAACTCCATCTCGATCGGGTAGACCCGGAAACCTCCCCAGAAGTCGGGCACCGGCGGACTCTCCGGCCAGCGTTCGGCCAGCTCCGTGTAGCGCTCGTCCAGCTCCTCCCTGGACCGCACGACGGCCGACTGCCGCGACGCCCAGGCGCCGATGCGCGAGCCGTACGGGCGCGAGTTGTAGTACTCGGCCGACTCCTCGTGGGAGATCCGCGTCACAGTGCCCTCGATGCGTACCTGGCGGCGGATCGGATGCCAGGGGAACAGCAGTGACGCTCGAGGGTTCTCGCCCAGGTCGCGGCCCTTGCGCGACTCGTAGTTGGTGTAGAAGACGAAACCGCGTTCGTCGTAGCCCTTCAGCAGGACCGTCCTGGCGCTCGGGCGGCCGCCGGACGAGGCGGTGGCCAGGACCATGGCGTTGGGTTCAGGCAGGCCGGACTCGAGCGCGTCCTGGAGCCAGAAGGTGAATTGCTCCATGGGGTCGGACGCGAGGTCGGATTCGAGCAGCGGCCGGCCCTCGTACGTTCGGCGAAGCCCCGCCAGCACGGGCGGGCGCGGGGTGGCATCCACGAGACGGTATTCTTGCGCGCTTGCGTGGTAGATCCCATGCAACCCCCCTCACCAGCGGGTTTGGCCTTACGGCGGGTCCCGAGACCGAGCACGACCTGGGAAGGGGTTAAATTGACCCGCCGGTATCTCGACATCAACAGAGCGGAGAAGCTCGGGGGCGAGAACGAGGGCAACGATGCCAACGACCCCCCGAAGCGGCCCCGACTATTGGCACAGCATTGCCCAAACATGGCAAGGGAAAGGGAGGCGGCCGAGTATGTCCGACTTCAAACCCGGGCTCGAAGGCGTCGTAGCTTTCGAGACCGAGATCGCGGAACCGGACAAAGAAGGGGGCGCCCTTCGATACCGGGGCGTCGACATTGAGGAGCTGGTCGGCCGCGTCCCGTTCGGGGCCGTTTGGGGCCTGCTGGTCGACAACAAGTTCCAGCCGGGCCTGCCCCCGGCGGAGCCGTACCCCATCCCTGTCCACTCCGGTGACATCCGCGTAGACGTGCAGAGCGCCCTGGCCATGCTGGCTCCGGCCTACGGCTTCAAGCCCCTGCTCGACATCACCGACGAGGAGGCCCGCGACCAGCTCGCCCGCGCCTCCGTCATGGCCCTCTCCTTCGTCGCGCAGTCCGCGCGCGGCCTCGGCCTGCCGATGGTGCCGCAGAGCCGGGTCGACGAGGCCGAGACCATCGTCGAACGTTTCATGATCCGCTGGCGCGGTGAGCCTGATCCCAAGCATGTCAAGGCCATCGACGCTTACTGGACCTCCGCCGCCGAGCACGGCATGAACGCCTCCACGTTCACCGCCCGCGTCATCGCCTCCACCGGGGCCGACGTGGCGGCAGCGCTCTCCGGCGCCGTCGGCGCCATGTCGGGCCCGCTGCACGGCGGCGCCCCGGCCCGCGTCCTGCACATGATCGAGGGCGTCGAGCAGCTCGGCGACGCCAAGAAGTACGTCCAGAGCGAGCTCGACAAGGGCAACCGGCTCATGGGCTTCGGGCACCGCGTCTACCGCGCCGAGGACCCCCGCGCCCGCGTGCTCCGCCGCACCGCCAAGGAGCTCGACGCCCCCCGCTACGAGGTCGCCGCGGCGCTGGAGCAGGCCGCGCTGGACGAGTTGCACGCCCGCAAGCCCGACCGGGTGCTGGCCACCAATGTCGAGTACTGGGCGGCCGTGGTGCTGGACTTCGCCGAGGTGCCCTCCCACATGTTCACCTCGATGTTCACCTGCGCGCGCACGGCCGGCTGGGCCGCGCACGTCCTGGAGCAGAAGCTCACGGGCCGCCTCGTGCGCCCGAGCGCCAACTACGTCGGCCCCGCCTCGCGTCCCCTGAGCGACGTCCCCGGCGCCGCCGAGGTCACCGGCAAGAACTGACAGGATCGGCCCCGGCACGTCCGCTTCACCACGAGTTCGGCGGCGACCGGGGCCTTTTCGTCAGTTTTGGGTGTGGGCTTCTTCTCAGATTCCGCCCCGGTCCCTTGCCAGCCCCGCGGGATCAGTACCCTGGTCAAGTGGCTGACATCGTGATTCCCGCTGACATCAAGCCCGCCGACGGCCGCTTCGGCTGCGGGCCCTCGAAGGTACGCACCGAGCAACTGGCCGCGCTCGCCGCCTCCGGCGCGAGCCTCATGGGCACCTCCCACCGCCAGAAGCCGGTCAAGAACCTGGTCGGCCGCGTACGCTCCGGGCTCGCCGATTTGTTCTCGCTGCCCGAGGGCTACCAGGTCGTGCTGGGCAACGGCGGCACCACGGCGTTCTGGGACATCGCCGCCTTCGGGCTGATCCGCGACAGGTCGCAGCACCTGTCGTTCGGCGAGTTCTCCTCGAAGTTCGCGACGGTGGCCAAGAAGGCCCCGTGGCTGGGCGAGCCGAGCGTCATCAAGTCCGAGGTCGGCACCTACCCGACGGCCGTGGCCGAGGAGGGCGTGGACGTCTACGCGCTCACCCACAACGAGACCTCGACCGGCGTCGCCATGCCCATCAAGCGCGTGGGCTCCGACGACTCGCTGGTGCTCGTGGACGCCACCTCCGGCGCCGGCGGCCTGCCCGTCGACATCGCCGAGACCGACGTCTACTACTTCGCTCCGCAGAAGAGCTTCGCCTCCGACGGCGGCCTGTGGATCGCGATCATGTCGCCGCGGGCGCTGGCCAGGGTCGAGGAGATCGCCGCGACCGGCCGTTACGTGCCGGAGTTCTTCAGCCTGCCGGTCGCGATCGACAACTCCTCGAAGGACCAGACCTACAACACGCCGGCCGTGGCCACGCTGTTCCTGCTGGCCGACCAGCTCGACTGGATGAACTCCAACGGCGGCCTGGCCTGGACCACCGCCCGCACGGGCGAGTCCAGCCAGCGCCTCTACACCTGGGCGGAGAAGTCGGCGTACGCCACGCCGTTCGCCGCTCCGGAGTTCCGCTCCCAGGTCGTCGGCACGATCGACTTCGCCGACTCCGTCGACGCCGCCGCCGTGGCCAAGGTGCTGCGCGCCAACGGCATCGTCGACACCGAGCCGTACCGCAAGCTGGGCCGCAACCAGCTGCGCGTCGCGATGTTCCCGGCGATCGACCCGGCCGACATCGAGGCGCTGACGGTCTGCGTCGACTACGTGGTCGAGCGCCTCTGACGGCGTGACAGCTCTTCCATGAGGGCGAGCGCGTCCTCCTCCTCGACTCTCTGCGCGAACCTGGCCAGCACCGGCAACCTGTCGCCGCCGGCCGAGAGCGCTTCGAGCATGAGGTCGGTGACGTGCTCGTCCCTCGACCTGACCGCGGCGTAGCGGAACGCGTTGCGGTAGGGCGTACGTTCGAGCAGCCCCTTCTTCACCAGCCGCTCGGCCACGGTCTGCACCGTCGTGTACGCCAGTTCGCGCTCCTCGTTGAGCCTGACCAGCAGCTCCCTGACGCGCATCGGTTTCCGGGCATCCCACAGCACGTCCATGATCGCGCGTTCCAGGGACCCCAGGCTCGCCAACTGACCAACCCTCCGGTTCGATTAGTAGGAAACATTGTTGCCCGAAAAAGTCAGATCCGGCCAGGGGATCTCACGGCCGAAGAGCCTCGGCTATCTGATGTTCGCCAGCCGATGGCTCCAGGTCCCGCTCTATCTGGGCCTCATCGTGGCCCAGGCGGTGTACGTCTGGCAGTTCGCGCTGGAGCTCTGGCACCTGATCGAGACGGTGTTCCTGCACACCGCGCCGGTCACCGCGGCGACGCCGTCGCCCGAGGTCGTGGTCATGCTCACGGTCCTGGCGCTCATCGACGTGGTGATGATCTCCAACCTGCTGATCATGGTGATCATCGGCGGCTACGAGACCTTCGTCTCCCGCATCAACCTCAACGACCATCCCGACGAGCCCGAGTGGCTCTCCCACGTCAACGCGAACGTCCTGAAGGTCAAGCTGGCCACGGCCATCGTCGGCATCTCGTCGGTGCACCTGCTGCAGACGTTCATCAGGGCCCAGTCGACGCCCAACGACAAGATCATGTGGCAGACGATCATGCACCTGGCCTTCGTGGCCTCGGCCATCGGCCTCGCCTACATCGACCGCCTGCTCGCCACCTCCCCGGCGGAGCACACGCGGCCACATCTCTGACCCTCAGTACGCCGGGATCTCGCGGCCCTTGCGCCGCAGCACCCAGCCGGCCACCACGCCGCCGATGAGCCCGAACAGGTGGCCCTGCCAGGAGATGCCCTGCTGGTTGGGCAGCAGGCCGGCCAGGATCCCCCAGTACGCGAAGCCCACGCCGACGGCGATGGCGATGTCGAGCAGCCTGCGGTCGAACAGGCCGCGGGCCAGGATGAACCCGAAGTAGCCGAAGATCAGGCCGCTGGCGCCGACCGTGTAGACGTTGGGGCTGGTCAGCCAGGTGCCGAAGCCGCCGATGAGGATGATCAGCACGCTGGCCCACAGGAACTTGCGCAGGTCACGCAGGCCGGCCAGGAAACCGAGGACCAGCAGCGGGAGCGAGTTGGCCATGAGATGGCCGAAGCCGCCGTGCAGGAACGGGGCGAACAGGATGCCGATCAGGCCGTCGGGCTCCCAGCCGATGATGCCGAACTCGCGGTCGAGCCTGCCGTTCAGCACGAAGTCGAAGCCCTCGACGACCCACATCACGGCCAGCATGGCGACCACCACGGCGAGCGCGCTCAGAGCACCGGACAGGAGCGCCCCGGCGCCGCGCTTGGCCGACTCGAACCTGTGACCCGAATAGTCGCTCATGCGCTCTCCCGGTACGTTGCCTTCTCTTTCTTTACCGTAGCCAGGAACACTTATGCACGCGCTAAAAGCCCGCGCCTGACGCAATCCGGCAACCCCGAGGCCCCGCATCCGCGAGAAGCGGGCTGAGGTCCCTCGGGGGGAGCGGCGGACGGCACTGAGGAGGCGGGAGAGTGGCTGGGGGGCTCTCCCGCCCGTAAGAGGCCGGGCGCGGGACGGTTACTCGCCCGTCCAGCGGGGGGCGCGCTTCTCGGCGAAGGCGGCCGCGCCCTCCATGGCGTCCTTCGAGCCGAACACCGGCCCGACGATCGCCCCCTGCTTGGCGAACATCTCCTCCAGCGACCAGTCCTGCGACTCGATGATCACCTTCTTGGTCGCGGCGAGCGCCAGCGGTGCGTTGGCGGCGATCTTGCGGGCCAGCTCCAGCGCCCCCTCCAACGCCTCCCCCGGCACGGTGATCCGGTTGACCAGCCCGAGCTCGTACAGCCGCGCCGCCGGATAGTGATCGCCGGTCAGGGCGATCTCCATGGCCACGTGGTACGGGATCCGGCGCGGCAGCCGCATGACGCCGCCCGCGCCCGCCACCAGCCCGCGCTTGGGCTCCGGCAGCCCGAACTTGGCCTCCGACGACGCCACGATGACGTCGCACGACAGCGCCAGCTCGAACCCGCCCGCGAGCGCGTACCCCTCCACGGCGGCCACCAGCGGCTTCTTCGGCGGCGACTCGGCGAGCCCGCCGAAGCCGCGCCCCTCGACCACCGGGAAGTCGCCGGACAGGAACCCCTTGAGGTCCATGCCCGCGGAGAAGGTGCCACCGGCACCGGTCAGGACATAAGCGGAAATGTCGGGGCGGGCGTCGAGCGCGTCCAGCGCCTCGGCGATCCCCCGCGCCACCGCCCCGTTCACGGCATTCCGCGCTTTAGGGCGATTTATCGTGATTACGGCGACGTTATCGGATTCCTCGACGAGCACTTCGTCAGACAACAAGACCTCACTTGGGCTGGAAGCGGATGCCGCCGTCGAAGCGGATGACCTCGGCGTTCATGTAGTCGTTCTGGATCAGCGAGTGCACCAGGTGCGCGAACTCGTCGGCCCGCCCCATGCGCTTGGGGAACACCACCGGCGCCACGAGCTTGGCCTTGAACTCCTCGGAGTTCGCCGTGAAGCCGTAGATGGGCGTGTCGATGATGCCGGGGCAGATCGTGTTCACCCGCACGCCGATCGCGGCCAGGTCGCGCGCCGCGGGCACCGTCATGCCCACGATCCCGCCCTTGGAGGCCGAGTACGCAAGCTGCCCCGTCTGCCCCTCCAGCGCCGCCACGGAGGCCGTGTTGACCACCACGCCCCGCTGCCCGTCAGCGTCGGCCGGCTCCGTCTTGGCGATCGCCGCGGCGCCGATGCGCATGAGGTTGAACGTGCCGATCAGGTTGACCTCGATGACCTTGCGGTACGTGGCCGGGTTGTGCGGGCTGCCGTCACGGTTGACCGTGCGCTCGGCCCAGCCGATGCCGGCGCTGTTGACCACCACGCGCAGCGGCTTGCCGGTGGCCACGGCGGCGTCCACGGCCGCCTGCACCTGCTCGTCGTCCGACACGTCGGTCTTGACGAACACGCCGCCGATCTCGTCGGCGACGGTCTTGCCGCGCTCCTCGTTGAGGTCGGCGACGACGACCGTGGCGCCGGCGCGGGCCAGCTCGCGGGCCGTCGCCTCCCCGAGGCCGCTGGCGCCGCCGGAGATGATTGCTGCAGATCCGTTCACGTCCATATCCCGGACCCTAACCCGCCGACCGAATGAAGTTCTACTCGGGGGGCGTCAAATCTCACCCACAGCGCTGTCGACGTCGGAATAGACCTTGATGCGCCGGTCGAGCCCCGTCGTACGGAGAATGCGCGCCACCGGCGCCTGGGGCGCCGCCAGGGACACGCCGCCGCCCTCGCCCGTCGCCAGCCGCCAGGCCTCGATCAGCACCGACAGGCCGCTGGAGTCCATGAACGACAGCTGCTGCAGGTCGAGCACCAGCCTGGCGCTGTCCTGCTTGATCGCGTCACGCACCTCGTCGCGCAGGAACGGTGCGGTGAACAGGTCGAGCTCTCCCTCAACGGCCACCACCACGGCATCACCAAGGGCGTGTCGCGCAAGCCGCAGCTTCATTTGGCCCCTCCTCGATGAGCCACTGTACTTCGACATCCCCGGGTCCCGGGCATGCACAAACTATGAAGAGGCGGGCAGGACGCGGATAAATGCCCTCACACCGCAGGGATCGCGAATCCGTATGGAAGCTCCAGGCGGTGCTCGGCCAGCAGTTCCGCGTCCGAGAGCAGCTCACGCGTGGGGCCGTCGGCGGCGATGACGCCGCCTGAAAGGATCAGTGAACGTTCACACAATTCCAGCGCGTACGGAAGGTCGTGCGTGACCATGAGCACCGTCACGTCGAGCGAGCGCAGGATCTCGGCCAGCTCCCTGCGGGCGGCCGGGTCGAGGTTGGACGAGGGCTCGTCGAGCACCAGGATCTCCGGCGCCATGGCCAGCACGGTCGCCACCGCCACCCGGCGCCGCTGCCCGAACGACAGGTGGTGCGGCGGCCGGTCGATGGCCTCCAGCATGCCGACCCGCTCCAGCGCGTCCTTGACCACGCGGTCGAGGTCCTCGCCGCGCATGCCCGCGTTGGCCGGGCCGAAGGCGACGTCGTCCCTGACCGTGGGCATGAAGAGCTGGTCGTCCGGGTCCTGGAAGACCAGGCCGACGCGCTGCCTGACCTCCTTCAGCGTGTCCTTGCGCACCGGCGTGCCGGCCACGGTGACGCTTCCGTGCCCCGGGGTGAGAATCCCGTTGAGATGCATGACGAGGGTGGTCTTGCCGGCGCCGTTCGGGCCGAGCAAGGCCACGCGCTCGCCGCGGCCGATCGACAGGTCCACGCCGAACAGCGCCTGCGTGCCGTCGGGATAGGCGTAGGCGAGCTGCCGGACGTCGAGAGAGTTCACCACGAAAGTCCCCATACTGCGAGGGCCACGACCGGCAGAGCCAGAGCGATGCCCCATTGACGTACAGATGCCGAAATATCTTGGATCACCGGCATCTGGCCGGTGTATCCCCGGCTGAGCATGGCCAGATGCACGCGCTCGCCCCGCTCGTACGAACGGATGAACAGCGCCCCGGCGGACCGGGCGATCACCGGGACATGCCGCAGATCACGCGCCTCGAACCCGCGCGACTCCCTGGCCACCCGCATCCGCCGCATCTCGTCCATGATCACGTCCATGTACCTCAGCATGAACATGGCGATCTGCACCAGCAGGGCCGGCAGCCGCAGCCGCTGGGCGCCGATCAGGATCACCCTCGGCTCGGTGGTGGCCGCGAGCAGGATGGAGGCGATCACGCCGAGCGTGGCCTTGGCCAGGATGTTCCAGGCCGCCCAGAGGCCGGGCACGCTCAGCGAGAGCCCGAGGACCGTGGTCCGCTCCCCCAGCCCGATGACCGGGATGAGGAAGGCGAACAGCACGAACGGCACCTCGATCACCATCCGCCGCAGCACGTACGCCGGCGGCACCCGCGCTGCCACTGCCACGGCCCCCAGCAGGGCGGCGTAGACCGCGAACGCCCAGAACCGCTCCCTCGGCGTGGCCACCACGACGATCGCGAAGGCGAAGACGGCCAGCAGCTTGCACTGCGGCGGCAGCCGGTGCACGACCGAGTCGCCCGGCAGGTAGAGCTGGTGATGGTGCCCCGCGCCCACGCGTCACACCTTGGCCGCGTCGCGGCCGCGAGCGGCGTACGCCACGGCCCCGGCGATGAGCAGCACGAGCCCGACGCCGATGATCCCGGCCACGCCGACGGGGATGCCGCCGACCTCGCCGTAGTCTGCCAGCCCCCACGTCACCAGGTGGTCGGTCGCCTGGCCGAGGAAGCCCTTGTTCTCGGCGACCGCCTCCAGCCCGTCGGGCGAGGACGAGGCGAAGAACGACACGACCCCGGCCAGGACCAGCGTCAGGCCGACCCCTCCGAGGAGGAACGGCTTGAGCATGCCGGGCGCGGCGGCCGGCTCCTGCCCGCCCACGGTGGTGGTCTCGCCTTCTGCGCCGCGCAGGACCAGGGACTTGGTCAGGCCGCGGGCGCCGTACACGAGGTCGGGCCGCACGGCCAGGACCGCGCCGACGGTCATGGCCGTGATCAGCGCCTCGCCGATCCCGATCAGGACGTGCACGCCTCCCATGGCCGCCGCCACCGCGCCCACCTCGATCGGCGCGGTCCCCCCGATCCAGAACAGCAGCGTGAACGCCAGCGCGGAGGCCGGCACCGAGACCAGCGCCGCCAGGAACGCCGCCACCGCCACGCGTCCCCTGGACAGCCCCGTCACCAGCCGGAAGATCCCCCAGCCGACCACCACGGTGACGATGCCCATGATCGTGATGTTGATGCCGAGCGCGGTCAGCCCGCCGTCGGCGAAGAACACGCCTTGCACGAGGAGGACCACGGCCATACACAGCACACCCGTGTACGGCCCGACGAGTATCGCGGCCAGCGCACCGCCAAGCAGGTGGCCGCTGGTGCCGGCGGCGACGGGGAAGTTGAGCATCTGGACGGCGAAGATGAAGGCCGCGACGAGCCCGGCCATGGGAGCGGTCCGGTCGTCGAGCTCGCGCCGTGCCCCGCGTAGGCAGACGGTGACTCCGGCCGCCGCCACCACCCCGGCCGAGATGGACGTCGCGGCGTTGAAGAAGCCATCTGGTACGTGCACGGCACACCTCCTGCAAGAGCAAACGGTCCTACTTTAGGACATCGTCTTGCACCTGCATATAGGTGGCATTAGCGCATGATTCGCCTGATGATCATCCTCGCCGTGAGCCGCCGCACCACGGTGCTCAGCCGTCCCTTCCCCGAGGTCGCGTACGGCCGCACGCTCCTGAGCACCGCCGCGCCCCACCACCGGCGCGGCGCCGCCACCGTCTCGGCGTCGGTCTCGATCCTGAACCGCGCGGGCGGCCCGCCCAGATCCAGCTCCAGGTACGCGTCCCAGGTGCCGGGCGGCAGCCAGCCCACCCCGAGCCTGGCCACGAAACCGCCTCCGGGCAGCGCCACAACGGGCTCGACCCGCTCACGGCCGCTGCGCCGCTCGCGCCAGACGACCCGCTTGACCGCCGAGGCGGCGGGTGCGGCGCCCGCGACGCAGACCTCGCCGTCGACGATCAGCCGGTGCCCGAGCGCCCACCGCGTCCTGATGAGCCGCACCGAGCCGGGCACCCCGACCACGTGGCCGCCGACGTCGATGCTGAGGTTGCCGTTGTCCCTGGTGAAGTACGGCAGGGCGACGGCGGCGCCGATCAGCCGGGGCGGCGGGCGGTTGACGCCGCTGTCGCGTTCGGCCCCGAGCCTGCCGAGCCGCACCACGCCTTCGACCTCGACCGCCACCCGCAGGTCCCAGATCCCCGAGCCGAGCGCGGACACGTTCACCCGCGCCGTGAACTCGTTCCCCTTGCGCTCGGCCGGGACGACCACCTCGGCGGCCGGGTCGTGCCGCCCGCGCAGCACCACGGCCAGGCCGTCGTCCCCGCCGATGCCGTCGAGCCCGGCCGATCCCGTCACCACGAGGCCGTCGCCGTCCCAGCACAGCCCGGTCAGCCTGCGCCGCACGGCGGCGTTCTCGATGCGGGCCAGGCGTACGAGGCGGTCGATGTCGTCGAGCGCCGCCGCCCGCTGCCTGTCGACGCTGTTGAGCAGCTCGTGCACGCCGGGGGTGTACCACTCGTCGCACAGGGCGGCCACCTCCCGCGCGATGTCCTTGCGCCGCACGTCGTCGCTCTCCAGGAACACCTGCCCGAGCTGCGCGAACACGTCCAGCCTGAAGTGCCGGCGCAGCAGGTGGTCGCGGAGCGGACCGGGCTCGACGTGCCCGGCCATGAGCCGGATCGGCGCCTTGATCATGGCCAGCCAGGCGAGCGGGTCCCTGCTGTCGCGCTGCTGCATGATGCTGGTGCCGTCGGGCCTGGACACGAGGTGGTAGCAGTCGTAGTCGGCCACCACGGAGACGGTGCCGGCGTGGCAGTAGGCGTGCACGGTGAAGAGGATGTCCTCGCCCACGAGCATGCCCTCGCCGAACCTGATGCGGTGGCGTTCGAGCAGCTCCCTCCTGAACAGCTTGAAGCAGCACAGGCTGTTGTAGACGTTGCTGTCGCCGATGGTCACCCGCTCCGCGCTCTGCTGGAACATCGACGCCGGCGCCCGCCTGCCGTGGCCCACGATCTTGCCGAGGACGATGTCGGAGCCGTTCCTGTCGGCCATGGCGACCATGCGCTCCAGCGCCTCGGGGCCGAGGTAGTCGTCGGCGTCGCAGAAGAACACGTACCGGCCCGAGGCGTGCTCGATGCCGACGTTGCGCGGCCGGCCCGCGCTGCCGCTGCCGTCGATGTGGACGACCTTGACGCTGGCCCGGTGATAGGCGGCGTAGAGGTCGAGGAGCTCGGCGCTGCCGTCCGTGGAGCCGTCGTCGACGACGATGAGCTCCTTCTTCACGCGCTGCACGAGCACGGAGGTGAGGCATCTGTCGAGGTAGGCCCGGCAGTTGTGTGCCGGGATGACGACGCTCACGTCGACCGCGTCGTCACCGTTCCCCGTTTCAGACATCCGCCACCACCGCCACCACTTCAGAGAGTCACGTTGCGCTGCCGTCCGGCTTCAGTATGTGACGAGCCCGGGCCTCCGCGAGGGCCGATCGTATGTCTTCACCCCCGCTTTTGCAGCCAACGGAGATATACGGCATTCCACTAATAGGCCCTGGCAGTACCACATTTATCCTGGACCGAATGAGTTTCAGGGATGAGGTTTTCCTACCGAGGAATAGAAACCTCTCCGCCAGGATCATTCAGCCACCCCCGGGCGTTCCCCGGTGATCCTCTCGATGGGCTTGCGCGTCTACAGTTAGGCAACCTTGACCGGGAGGTGGCGGGAAATGGCATCGGATCTCCGCAGGCGGGCGTCGGACGACTCGCCCGTGCACTCTGCTGAGTTCATCGTCTCCGCGGCTCGCTTGGAAGAGCTGCATCAGTGCTCCGCCGTGCTCCGCCGTACGAGGTTGCGCGCCGAGGAGATCGTGGACGAGGCACGGACCTTGCTGGCGGAGGCCGAGCAACGCGGCGACGCCGACCGCGTCCTGGAGCTGCGCGCCCAGTTGGAACAGGCGCGCGCGCTGTACGGCAAGGTGCTGAACGCGTACGTGACGATCTGTCGCAAGATCGCCGAGGAGCGTCAGGCCATCCTGCAGGAGCAGATGGGGTTGTCAGGTGCGGCCTGACGAGCTAATGTCAGGGCATGCCTGACGACTGGAAGGACAAGATCCGCTGCTCTTTCTGCCACAAGAAGAGCACGGAGGTGAAGAAGATGATTGCCGGTCCCGGTGTGCACATTTGTGACGAATGCATCGAACTGTGCAATGAAATCCTCACCCAGGAGCGCCTCGCCACCTCTACCGAGCCCCGCCTCCCGATGTGGGAGTCCCTGACAGAGGAGCAAATACTCGAGCATCTTCCGAAAATCGCCGCCGTGCAGGCACAGGTGGACGACAACCTGCGCGACTGGGTGGCGCATCTTCGCGGCAGGGACGTCAGCTGGGAACGCATCGGCGCCTCCCTCGGCATGACGCGGCAATCCGCGTGGGAACGGTTCAGGAGCGAGACCTGACAGGTGAACCGTTGTGACATGTGGGGCGTCCTATGGTCAGGGAGGCCCGACATGCGCGTCCTACACGGGCTCACGGCGCCCGATCTGGAGGAGCTCCAGCTCGAGCTGATCCTGATCCTGGCGCTGCACGACGAGGCAGAGCGACTCGCTGCCGAATGAACGGGCTCCAGCTCCCCGGGCGTACCGGGGAGCTGGAGCAGGGGACCGGATCCTCCGTAGGATTGCTGGTCATGCTGCGCTGCGCCGTGCTTGACGACTACCAGGGAGTGGCTCTCGGCCTGGCCGACTGGTCGAGGGTGCGGGCGACCAGCTTCCGCGACCACTTCACCGCCAGGGACGACCTCGTGGCCGCCCTCCGCGACTACGAGATCGTGGTCATCATGCGGGAGCGCACGCCGTTCCCGGCCGAAGTGCTCGACCGGCTGCCCAACCTGCGGCTGCTCATCACCTCGGGCATGCGCAACGCGTCCGTAGACGTGGCCGCCGCGCGGGCGCGCGGCGTCACGGTCTGCGGCACGGCCAGCGGCTCGACCGCGCCGGTGGAGCTGACCTGGGCGCTGATCCTCGGCCTCGCCCGCCACCTGCTCCCCGAGGCGACGGCCCTGCGCGCGGACGGGCCCTGGCAGAGCACCGTCGGCACGGACCTCCATGGCCGCACGCTCGGGCTGCTGGGGCTCGGCAAGATCGGGTCCCGGATGGCGGCGATCGGCCGGGCGTTCGGCATGGACGTCGTGGCGTGGAGCCAGCACCTGACCGAGGAGCGCACGGACGCCCTCGGCGTGCGGCTCGCCCCCGGGAAGGACGCGCTGCTGTCCGAGTCCGATGTCGTCTCCGTCCACCTGGTGCTGAGCGACCGCACGCGGGGGCTGATCGGGGAGCGGGAGCTGTCGCTGATGCGGCCGGCCTCCTACCTGGTCAACACCTCGCGGGCGGCGATCGTCGACCAGGAGGCGCTGGTGGCGGCGCTGCGGGCGGGGCGCATCGCGGGGGCCGGGCTGGACGTGTTCGAGCTGGAGCCGCTGCCCGCCGGCCACGCGTTCCGCACGCTGCCCAACGTGCTGGCCACACCGCATCTGGGATACGTGACGGAGCTGAACTACGGCACGTACTTCCGCGAGGCCGTCGAGGACATCGACGCCTTCCTCGCCGGCGCCCCGATCAGAACCCTCTAGCCCCGGTCAGTCGGCCCGGCTCCTGGCGCGGAAGGCGGCTGTCTTGACGCGGTTCTGGCAGGCCGTGGAGCAGAACCTCCGGGTGCCGTTGCGCGAGACGTCCACGTAGACCCGGTCGCAGTGCGGCGCGGTGCAGACCCCCAGGCGGTCGCTGAACTCGCTGCCCAGCACGATCGCCAGCCCGGTGGCGCAGCTCGCCGCCCACTCGCCAGCCAGCGTGCCGCCCGGGCCGTGGAAGTGCAGGTGCCAGGGCTCGCCGTCGTGCCGCTCCAGCATCGGCCTGGCGTGGCTCTCCTCCAGCAGCGCGTTCACCTCGGTGGCGGCGGCGTCGATGTCGTCGGCGGCCACGGCGGCGAAGACCGTCCGCAGGCGGGCGGCCACCTCCGCCAGCTCGGCGCCCTCCGCGTCGGTGACCTCGCGATGATCCGGATAGACCGTGCGCAGGCTCTCGGTGGCGGCGGCACCGGCGCCGCCCGGCGCCGGATAAGCGCGTCCCCGCTGCTCGCCGGGGGTCAGCGCGTTGACGATCGCCACCGTGGTCCTGACCACGCCATCCGTGTGACTGTTGTAATCCAATTGACCGGTTACACCTTCATGTTCTAGCTTGTAACTGTCCAAAGCATAAACGACAGTCACAAGGAGACGTACGTGCTCACTCACGATGCCGCATTGGAGTGGATCGCGCGCTGGGACCGCCAGCAGGAGGGTTACCTCCCCGACCGCGAGGAGCGCTTCACCGTCCTGATCGACGCCGTGGAGGCGCTGGACCGGCCGGACCCGGTGGTGATCGACCTGGGTTGCGGCCCCGGATCCCTGTCGGCCCGGCTGCTCGACCGCCTGCCCAAGGCGAAGGTGATCTCGGTGGACGCCGACCCGCTGCTGCTCGGGCTCGGGCGGGCCGCGTACCCGCGGCTGACGTTCGTCTCGGCGGACCTGCGTACCGGCGGCTGGACGGAACTGCTTGGACTGGACGGGCCCGCCGACGCCGCGATCAGCACGACGGCGCTGCACTGGATCTCCGCCGCCGAGCTCAAGGGCGTGTACGGCGAGGTGGCGAGCGTGCTGCGGCCCGGCGGGCTGCTGCTCAACGGCGACCACATGGACACCGACGACACCTCCCCCGCTCTCTCCCGCCTTGAGCGCGCCGTCCACGACAGGGAGACGGAGCGGGCGTTCGGCGCGAACCCGCCGGAGGACTGGCGGACCTGGTGGGACGCGGTCGAGGCGGACCCGGCCTTCGCCGAGCTCAACGAGGCGCGCCGCACCACGGCCGGGGCCTCCCACCACGGCTCGGAGTCGCACCTGCTGTCGCATCACGTCGAGGCGCTGCGGGAGGCCGGCTTCTCGGAGGCCGGCACGCTCTGGCAGCGGGGGAACAACCGCCTGCTGTGCGCCGTACGCGGCTGACCCCTATACGACTAACCAAGCGCTTGCTACGCTCCGCCCATGATGTCCACGGTTGTCTGGGGCACGGGCAACGTCGGCCGCGCGGCCATCCGCGCGGTCGAGGCCCATCCGGGGCTGAAACTCACAGCCGTACTCGTCCACGATCCGGACAAGGTCGGCAGGGACGCCGGCGACCTCGGGGGGCTCGGCCACGAGCTCGGGGTCGCCGCCACCGACGACGTCGACGCCGTCCTGGGCGCGAGCCCCCGCGCGGTGGTCTACGCGGCCTCCGGCGACCTCCGCCCCCAGGAGGCACTCGACGACGTGACCAGGGCGATCCGAGCCGGAGCCGTCGTCGTCACCCCCTCCCTCTACGCGCTCTACGACCAGCGCAACGCCCCGCCCGAGCTGCGCGAGCCGGTGCTGGCCGCCATCGGCGAGGGCGGCGGCTCGCTGTTCGTCTCGGGGATCGACCCCGGCTGGGGCAACGACGTGCTGCCGTTGCTGATCAGCGGGCTCGGCTCCACCATCGACGCGATCCGCTGCCAGGAGATCTTCGACTACTCCACGTACGACCAGCCCGACTCCGTCCGGTACCTGGTCGGCATGGGCCAGCCGATGGACTACGAGCCGCCGATGATCGCGCCGACCGTCCCGACCATGGTGTGGGGCGGCCAGGTACGGCTGATGGCCAGGGCGCTCGGCGTCGAGCTCGACGAGATCCGCGAGACCCGGGACCGGCGCGCGCTCGACGCCACGGTGGGCGAGTTCGAGGCGGGGACGCAGGGCGCGGTCCGGTTCGAGGTGCAGGGCATCGTCGAGGGCGAGCCCCGCATCGTCGTCGAGCACGTCACCCGCATCCATTCGTCCTGCGCGCCCGACTGGCCGACGGCCCCGAACGGCGTGGGCGCGCACCGCGTGATCATCGAGGGCCGGCCGCGCATCGAGGTCACGGTGGAGGCCACCGACGAGGGCGGCAACCTGTCCGCCGGAGGGAACGCCACCGCGGTCGCCCGCCTGGTGGGCGCCATCGACTGGCTCGTGGACGCCGGACCCGGACTGTACGACGCGCTCGACGTCCCGCTGCGACCCGGCACCCTCGGAGGAGAACGACCGTGAACATCGACATTCCCGCAGGCAAGGACCCGATCTCGTACGTGTGGGGCGAGATGGTCCCCGGCATCGGGATCGCCGCCTCGAAGTTCTCGATGTCGGTGTACACCCACACGACCCTCGGACTGCGCGAGTTCGAGGCCGCGCGGCTGCGGATCGCGCAGATCAACGGGTGCGCCTTCTGCCTCGACTGGCGTACGGAACGGGACGAGCAGAAGGTCGAGGACACGTTCGCCGACGCGGTCACGGAGTGGCGAACGACCGACGCGTTCGACGACCGCACCCGCCTGGCGGCCGAGTACGCCGAGCGGTACGCCATGGACCACCACGGCCTGGACGAGGAGTTCTGGGCCCGGATGACGGCGCACTACAGCCAGCTCGAGATCGTGGAGCTGAGCATGTGCCTCGGCTCGTGGCTGGCGTTCGGCCGCCTCAACCACGTACTGGGCCTCGACACCGCATGCACGCTGACCGGCGGCTCATCGCCCACCCCCCGATTATGAGAACTCACGAAGTGAGGGACCGCATGCGCAGCACCGGCAAGACCTCGACCCCCGACATCTCCCGCCGCGGCTTCCTCATCGGAACCGGGTCCCTCCTGGGCGCGGCGGCCCTCAGCCACCCGGCCGCCGCCGCTGCCGGTCCGATCGCTGACGGGGCCCGCGTGCCCGTCCTGGTCATCGGCACCGGGTACGGCGGCTCGGTGGCCGCCCTGCGCCTGGCCCAGGCGGGTGTCAACGTCCACATGATCGAGATGGGCATGGCCTGGGACACCCCCGGCTCCGACGGCAAGATCTTCTGCAACACGCTCCAGCCGGACAACCGCTCCTACTGGCTCCGCACCCGGACGAAGGCCCCGCTCAACTACTTCCTCGGCTTCCCCATCGACCGGGACATCCCCCGCTACACCGGCGTGCTGGACGCCGAGGAGTTCAGCGGCATCACGGTCTACCAGGGCCGCGGCGTCGGCGGCGGCTCGCTGGTGAACGGCGGCATGGCCGTCACCCCCAAGCGCGAGAACTTCGCCGCCATCCTCCCCTCGGTGAACCCCGCCGAGATGTACGACACCTACTACCCCCGCGCGAACACCGGCCTCGGCGTCGGCACCGTGGACCCCGCCTGGTTCGACTCCACCGACTGCTACCAGTACGCCCGCGTGGGCCGCAAGCACGCCCAGCGCTCCGGCTTCCCGTTCACCTTCGTACCGGACGTGTACGACTGGGACTACATGGAGCAGGAGGCCGCCGGCACGGTCACCAAGTCGGCCCTGGCCGGCGAGATCCTGTACGGCAACAACTACGGCAAGAAGTCCCTGCAGAAGACGTACCTCGCCCGGGCCGCGGCCACCGGCAGGGTCACCGTCTCCCCCCTGCACCGGGTGACCTCGGTCGTTCCCGCGTCCGGCGGCGCCTACACGGTGACCATCGAGCAGCTGAACACCAGCGGCGACACCACGGCCACCAAGACCGTGACCGCGGACCGGGTGTTCTTCGCGGCCGGCAGCGTGGGCACCAGCAAGTTACTGGTCAAGCTGAAGGCCACCGGCGCGCTGCCCAACCTGAACGGCGAGATCGGCAAGGGCTGGGGCGACAACGGCAACGTCATGTGCGGCCGCGCCAACCACCTCTGGGACCCGACCGGATCGCTCCAGTCGTCGATCCCGTGCTCCGGCATCGACAACTGGGCCGCGGGCGGCGCCTTCGCGGAGATCGCCCCGCTGCCCACCGGGATCGAGACCTTCGCGTCGTTCTATCTCTCCATCACCAAGAACCCGAACCGGGCCCAGTTCACCTGGAACGCCGCGACGGGAAAGGTGGACCTGAACTGGCAGACGGCCTGGAAACAACCGGCCATCGACATGGCGAAGACCATTTTCGACAAAATCAATTCGAAAGAGGGGACGATTTACCGGACCGATCTGTTCGGCGTCTACAAGATCTGGGGCGACCATCTGACGTACCACCCGCTCGGCGGCGCGGTCCTGAACAAGGCGACCGACAATTACGGGCGCCTGACCGCCTACCCCGGCCTGTACGTCATCGACGGGGCGCTGATCCCGGGCAACACCAGCGTCAACCCGTTCGTCACCATCACGGCCCTGGCCGAGCGGAACATCGAGAAAATCATCGCCACCGACCTGTGAAAGATTTGAGGCCCGCATCTCTGCGGGCCTCAAATCCAAGCGTCGTGTCATCGCTTGGATCAATGATGACCTCGGTTACACGTGATCGTCAAGCTAATCCCATGGCATGGCATAGAAACAGCAGCCTTTTACGCCGATATTTTCCCTTATATCGCCGCCCCGGCCGCCTATGGTGGAATGAAAGCCGCTGAGGAGGCTGCGATGAGAGAGCACTTCGTCTGGGTGACGACGCGCCGCATCAGGCCGGGGGCGTTGGAGGAGTTCGAGAGGGCCTGGCGCCCGGACCCGTACCCGGAGGGTCTGCGCCACGCGTACGCGTACTGGTCGGAGGACGGGCAGGAGATCACCGGGGTGTCGTTCTGGGACTCGAAGGAGGCCTGCGACTCCTGGCGCAGCTCCGAGGCCGAGAACCGGCGCCGCGAGATCATGAGCCCTTACGTCCTCGAGGAGCGCGAAGGCTTCTACCAGGGCCGCGAACTCGGCGTCCCCGTACGGTGAACCACCGGCCCGCCGCCCGGCGGGCCGTCACTGGACTCGGCCTCCGCCACCTCAAGATCAGCCATGGAGGGGTGACACGGCATCGGAGAAGGCACCCGCGGAGACCCTGATATCGGCCGACGGTCTCCGTCCTGGGAAGTAGGCCGTTCGGCCACCCGCCTCCCTCAGCGACCGGGCACGTCCGGGGGCGGCTGCTCGGCGGGGAACAGGATCGCGCTGAGCAGGTACGGCGCGCGGTCCGGCGCGGGAGCGTTGGCGACCCGGTTCCGCAGCACCGCGAGCAGGTCGGTGAGCATCTCGGCGAGCTCGTCCGGGCTGAGCCACAGCGTCCCCTGCCGATAGGACACCGAGTCGGCGACCGGGTCGGCGCCGTCGCGGTCCAGGTAGGCGTTGAACTCGGCGATCAGGGCGGCCATCGCCGCGGCGAATCCACGGCGGTGGTCGTCGAGCGACATCGCGGCCGCGGCGCCGGCGTCGATCGCGGGCCGGTCCTGGCGCAGCCGGTAGCTCCGCTCGACGGCACCGCGTACCCGCTGCTCGCCCTCCACCTCGAGAAACCCGCCCTCGGCCAGCAGGGCGACCTGCCGGTAGACGGTCACCTTCGACACCTCGGGCATGCGGGCGCACAACTGCGCGGTCGTCAGCACCTGTCCTGCCGACAGGGCGTGCACGATGCGCAGCCGTACCGGATGCAGCAGCAGCTCAACGGCGTCCATGGTCCAACGATTTCATATGAGATACCATTATCCAAAATGAAAACGGTCGGGAGGAGCGGGCATGCGAGATGAATCGGGGCGGGCGGTGCCGGTGAACGGCCGGCGCGTCTATGTCGAGGAGTCCGGCCAGGGGCATGACCGGGCGGTGGTCTTCGAGGCGGGCGGAGGCTGCGGCCGGACCTTCTGGGATCCGGTGCTGCCGCTGCTGGCCGACACGGCGCACCTGGTGGCCTACGACCGTGCCGGGCGCGCGCTCAGCGGCCGCGTCACCCAGCGGCTCAGCATCGATGACATGGCCGCCGACCTGATCGCGATGACCGAGGCCGTCGTCCCGGGCGAGTTCGTGCTCGTCGCGCACAGCATGGGCGGGCTGGTCGCCCGCCGCGCCGTCGAGCGCCTGGGGCCTCGGCTGCGGGGCCTGCTGCTTGCCGACGTCCTGCCGGAGACCTCACCGGTGTACGACACCTGGGACCAGACCGCCAAGAAGATCGACCGCATGCTGGCGGTGACGCAGACGCTCAGCCGGTTCACTCCTCTGGCACGCCTGTTCACCGGTAACGTGCGGCGCCTGTTCTCCACCGACACCTACCGGACCATGCTCGCCGAGGACTTCACCCCCGCCGGGACCTCCCAGACCCGCAAGGAGATCCAGGCGGTGACCGCCGCCATCCCGCAGTTCCGCGCCCGGCCGCCCCAACTCCCGAAATGCCCGACGATCGTGCTGTCGGTGACCCGCGCGGAAAGAGGGCGGGAACGTCAGCACGCCGCCAACCGCGAGCACCAGCGCCGCTACGCCGAGACCCTGCCCGACGGGCGCCACGAGGACGTCGCCTCGGGGCACTTCATCCAGGCCGAGCAGCCCCGACTGATCGCGGACCGGACACGACAGCTCCTGACGGCCTCCCGAAAAATGGATGGACACGGCTGTTAGCGTCCCTGGCATGAGCATTGTTGACATTGACCGCTTTGTCGCCGACGGGTTCGTGAAGCTGGAAGAGGCGGCCCCGCGCGAGGTCGGCGACGCCGCCCGGGCGTTGCTGTGGCGGCAGACCGGTCTGTCACCGCAGGACCCGGCCACCTGGAAGGAACCGGTGGTGTGGGCCGCGGACCTCACGGGTGAGGGCGCGCTCGGGGAGTTCATCCGGAGTCCCCGGCTCGCCGAGGCTCTCGACGAGCTCTGCGGGGCCGGTGGCTGGGTGCCGCGTGGTTCGCTCGGCATGGTGCCGATCCGATTCCCGCGCCTCCCGCCCGCCGACGACAGAGGCTGGCACATCGATGCCAATGCCGCCCAGCCGGACGGCGGCTACCTGTGCAGCGGGCAGCCGGAGACGATGCTGCTGCTGATCCTGCTGTCGGAGGTCGGCCCCGACGACGCGCCGACCCGGATCAGGGTCGGTTCACACCGGGACGCGGCCGCGACGTTGGCGGGGCGCGTGCTGGACCCGTTCGAGGCCGGACCGCTGGTGGACGCGGCCAGTTCACACCGTCCGCTCGCGTACGCGACGGGCCGGCCGGGCGACATCTACCTGGTCCATCCCTTCACCGTCCACGCCGCCGACGAACACCGGGGCGACGAGCCGAGGTTCATGGCCCAGGCGCCCGTCTTCCTGACCGAACCGGTGACTCCGGAGGGGGGCAACGCACTGGCTCAGGCCATTTCGTGAGCTCCCGAGGTCAGCACGCGCCGCGTGCCCCTCGATCGCCAGGCGGTCATCACCGACTGCACAAGTGCGTCCGAAACGCCCTGGCTGGTGTCCAGCTCGTGGTCGTACGGACCGAACGTGTGGATGCCGTCGACCTCGACGTGCTCACGCCCCTCCCCGATGCGGCGGTCCCCGCGCTCGCGTTCTCTCCGATCGATCTCCGCAAGGTCGCAATGCACCCCGACGAGGAACACGTCGAAGTCCGCCAGCAGCTGTGACAACTCCTCGCGCCACGTCGGGAATTCGATGATGTGCTCCACGATCAGGTCGTTGCCCGCGCTCGCCAGGGCGGGCAGGCACCGGTGAAAGCCTTGGAAGAAACGCGGCCGCATCTCGTGCCACCACGAGAAGGGACCCTCGTGGTCACGCCGCTCCGGGAGCATGCCGCTCGCCACGAACTGGTCGGACGAGACATACAGAAACGGCTCATCGAGTGCGCGCTGCAGGGCCTTGGCCAGGGTCGATTTCCCGGAACTGGAGGCCCCGCTGAGAATGATGACGCGGCCCGGGCCTCGATTCGGTGGGGTGGGTTCCATGCTCACACGATGGCAGACCGCTCCCGAGCCATGTCCTGTCGTACGGCTGTGTATGGCCCGATCCGGCGACGATACTCGCGCGGAGACGCGCCGGTGACCCGCTTGAACGCGTTGCTCAGCGCGCTCTCCGAGCCGTAGCCGACCGTACGGGCGATCATCGCCACCGTGTCGTCCCCACGCCGCAGGCGGTCGGTGGCCAGTTCGATCCGCCAGCCGGTCAGGTAGTCCAGCGGGCTCTGCCCGACGGTTCGCTTGAAGCGGGCAGCGAGCGTCGACCGGGACACCGCCGCGGACTCGGCCAGCTCGGCGACCGTCCAGGCATGGGCCGGCCGGGCGTGCATGGCCCGCAGCGCCGGGGCCACGACCGGGTCGGTGAGCCCTGCCATCCAGCCGGACACCGCGCCCGGCCCGGCGACGGCCAGGTGCAGGCGCAGCAGGTGGATCAGCATGACCAGGGCGAGATGCTCGGTGACCAGCGTCGAGGCGAGCGACCGGTCGCGCAGTTCGGCGTCGATCTGCTCGAGCGCCCAGCGCACGGTCGCGGCCTCGGCGGTGCGGCCGGGTACGTGGATCACCGGCGGCAGCGCGTCGAGCAGCAGGTCGCGGGCCCGCTCCCCGAAGTCGAACCGGCCGCCGATGAGGACCACGTCCTCGCCGGTCCCCACCCGGGCCACGCCGTCGGTGGCCGCCGCGAAGACCGGGCCGGCCGGGACCGGCCGCACCTCCGGGCCGCTGGCCAGGGTGAAGGCGCGCGGCTGGGTGAGCAGGAAGCAGTCGCCCTCGGCCAGATCGATCGGCTCCGGTACGCCGTCGACGGTGAGCAGGCAGCGGCCGCGGCGCACCGCCACGAACTTGACCGCCGGCGGCGGGCCGTACGACATCGCCCACTCGCCACCGGCGACCAGCCTGACGGACAGGCGGCTGTTCGTGCCGACGAGAGCGAGGACGTCTTCGAGAGGATCGGCTTGCTGGACGCTCACTCAACTATGTTGGATCCTGAACCATTCCGAGTCCAAATCCTGGTCCCTACCGTTGCGGGTTATGACACGTATGGGCACCCCGTTCGACGCCAGGACCACGGCCGCCGAGATCCTCGCCGGCGTTGACCTCACCGGCCGGCGGATCATCGTCACCGGCGGAGCCTCCGGGATCGGCCTGGAGACCGTACGGGCGCTGCGGGGCGCGGGGGCCGAGGTCACCGTCGCGACCCGCAACCCCACGGGCGACCAGCGGGCCCTGGACCTGAGCGATCTCGGCTCGGTGCGCGCGTTCGTGGCCGGCTGGACCGGGCCGGTGCACGCGATCGTGGCGAACGCCGGGATCATGGCGTTGCCCACCCGCCAGGTCGCCGCCAACGGCTGGGAACTGCAGCTGGCGACGAACTTCCTCGGGCACTTCGCACTGATCACCGGCCTGCGGGAGAACCTGCGGCAGGCCGGGGACGCGCGGGTGGTCATGGTGAGTTCGGGCGCCCAGCTGCTGTCGCCGTTCGACTTCGACGATCCGCACTTCGAGCGCCGCCCGTACGACCCGTGGGTCGCGTACGCGCAGTCGAAGACGGCCGATGCGCTGCTCGCGGTCGGCGCCGCCCGGCGCTGGGCCGCCGACGGCATCACCGCGAACGCCTTCGAACCCGGCTACATCCACACCAACCTGCAGCGGCACCTCGACGACGACACCATGCGGGCGGCGGGCGCGATGGACGACGAGGGGAACCTGGTGACCCCGGACTACTACAAGACCCCGGAGCAGGGCGCCTCCACCTCGGTGCTGCTCGCCGCGTCCCCGCTGCTGGACGGCGTGACCGGCCGGTACTTCTCCTCGGACAACCAGGAGGCCGAGGAGGTGCCGGGCGCGACCGCGGGCGTCGCCGCCTGGTCGGTGGACCCGGCCGCCGCGGACCGCCTCTGGGAGTACGCGCTCACGGCGACAGCGGCCCACTGACCGCGGCCTCATCACCGACCTGTACCGCACGAAAACCATGGAGCACCATTGATGACCACCGTGATGCTTGTCCACGGCGCCTGGCACCAGCCGACCACCTGGGCGAAGCTCGAGACCGAGTTGCACGCGCTCGGCCATGCCACGCACACCCCGGCGCTCCCCAGCGCCGGTGAACATCCCACCGCGGGCATGCACGGCGACGCCGCCATGCTGGCCGCGGAACTGGCCTCGCTCGCCGGACCGGTCGTGCTGCTCGGCCACTCCTACGGGGGCATCCCGATCACCGAGGCCGCCGCCGGAGCCGGCAATGTCGACCGGCTGATCTACCTCGCCGCCTACATGCCGGACAAGGGACAGTCGATGTACACCCTCCACGGCATCCCCGATCCCGAAGACACGGGCGGCCTGTTCCCGCTCGTCGACGAACCGCGTACCTCGCTCTACGGCGACCTGCCCGATGGGGAGGCCGAGCAGGCGGTGAGCAGGTTGGTGAACCAGACCGTCCGATCGTTCGCCGAGAAGGTCGACGCAGCCGCCTGGCGGGACATCCCGTCCACGTACATCATCACAGAACAGGACAAGGCCATCCCTCCCGCGCTGCAGGAGCAGATGGCGGCCCGAGCGGCCGAGATCCGCCGCCTGCCTGGCGGTCACTCTCCGTTCCTGTCCCAGCCACGCCGGCTGGCCGCCCTCATCGACGAAATCGTACGGCCGGCCTGAACGGCATCGATTCTCCACAAGTCACCATCGCGGGCGCCGGGGCGGACCTACCATGATCACGATATGCCCCCGACCGCCAGGAGAGATCACATGCTCGGCCGTTTCACGTTCGGCCTGGTGAGCGCGCTCGTACTCGCCACAGCCCCAGCCTCGGCTGCCGCACCCCTGCCCCAGCCGACGAAAGGCCCGTTACCGGGCGTAACGGAACGGATGGGAGACGGCCAGGTCAGGAAGGGCCAGGCCGCGGTCGCCGCCGACCTGAACGGCCGCCCTGTCCGGTTCACGTCCTACCGCACCACCGACTTCCAGCCGCAGGGGAACCCGTTCACGCTGTGGGCCTGGCAGCCGGACCGGCGGCGGTTCGTCAAGACCGACTACGGGGAGATGGCGGTCTCCCCCGGCGGACGCTGGACGGTCGCGCACCTGGAGACCCCGAGAGAACAGGTCAAGGACCGCCTGCGGATCACCGACCGGAACACCGGCGAGAGCCGGGACATCGACATCGAGCTCACCGAGTACACGCCCGCCAGCACCGAGAACGGCGGCACCCAGTATCCCCAGATGCGCTGGCCCCGATGGTCGCCGGACGGCAAGAAGCTGCTGTTCACCGTCAGTCTGGCCCGGCAGGGCGACCGCTCGGCAGGAGTACTGATCCTCGACCTGCCCGACTTCACGCCCCGCTTCATCAAGATCCACAAGGCGCTGGTCACCGTCGGCGGTTTCGAGTGGAACCAGGACGGCACCCGCTTCCTGGTCAGGCACGGCAGGCTCGGCAGCACGACCGTCCGCCTGTACGACCTCCAGGGCAAGGCCGCCAAGGAATACCAGGTGCGAGGCAGGCCGGGCGGTGACGGGCGCGGCGTCTTCTCCCCGTCCGGCAAGCGGTTCGTCACCGCCTGCCTGCCGCTGGAGAAGGCCGCCTGCGTGTGGGACGCGGCGACCGGCAAGGCCGTGACGAGACTTCCCATCGTCGGGGGCGGGCGTCCCACAACCCTCGGCTGGTACGACGAGAAGCACCTGCTCATCTCCACTGCGGCCGGCATCGGGATCATGGACCTGACGGGACGCGTGACCGAGACCCTGCTCAAGCTCGGCAAGAACTCCGAGATCTACCCGCACTTCAGCGCCACGTAGCCGTTCATCGCTCCCAGGAGTGGTCGATCGCAGCGTCCACAAGCTGTGGATCGACACCCGGAAACGAACCGTCACCGAACAGGATCCGCGCCGCCACGGCACGACCGGCACGACCACGCAGCACGGCCACCGCCGCCTCCGCCGCGGCGGGGGACCGGATACCGGCGAACACCCGGCGCAACAGCAGCCGTCCCCGGAACCGGGCCCGCAACGCGCCCCCGTCGTACAGGCTCAACCTGCGCTGATCGCCAGTACGCAGGTACCCGGCGGCGACCGCCGCGGCCAGTTCCGCCATGCGTAAACACGGATCCAACCCACCGGCCGTCAACGGCGACACCGCGCCCGCCGCGTCTCCGACGAGCAGCCCGGCGGGGCACGCCAACCGTCGCAGCACACCGCCGACCGGGATCGGACCACCACGGCGCTCGACCGGACCGGTCGGCGCCGCCCGGCCGGGCGCGTCCGCGGCGAAAGCGTCCAGCAGGTGACGGACACCGGTCCGCATCGCACCCGGATACCCCGCGACGCCGACATGCGCGTGCCGACCGTCGTCGATGACCCACCCCAGGTACCCCGGAGCGACCCGAGGGTCCAGCACGCAATGGAACGCCGGGGTGGTCGTGCCCGACGCGACCGGATGGACGATCTCGGCACCGACGAGAAAGCGCCGGTTGACATCGAGGCCGAGATCCCGCGCCACCCGGGAGCGGGCGCCGTCCGCGCCGACAATGAACCGAGCCCGCACCGGCTCCGCACCCGCGAACTGCACAAATCCCATCGACGCGCCGACATACCGCACGCCCAGGAAGACCCGCGCCCCGGCCGACTCCGCCGCGCGGCGCGCATGCTCGTAGACGGCCGCCATGTCAGCCACGCGGTACTCGTCCCGCTCACTGGTCAGCCGGATCGGCGCCCGCCGCGACGGCGGATACAGCAGCACGTCCCTTACACCAGGCCCGAGCAGCTGGTCCGGAAGGTCGAAGTCATCAAGGGTACGACGCACGAAGATCCCGGTCGTACGGATGCCCGCCGACAGCGACCTGCGGCGGTCGACCACCATCACATCCAGCTCCCGCAGCGCGAGCAGCCGAGCCGTCCGCAGCCCGGCCAGTCCCGCCCCCACGACCAGTACATCCACTGTCCGCATATCCAGCGACGCTAGGGGCCATACCTCACCCACGGGACCATCTGCACACGACCCGCCCAGTACCTCTACACCGTCACCACACTCACGCCCGTGGACAGCCCCAGACAGGCCTCGACGGAGCTCCCGGGCCTCCTGTGCGGAGTCCAGTAGGAGGCTTCCAGCAGCATTCCGTGCCCTACGGCCTCCACAGCATGCAGGTGGACGAACGCCGGCTGCTACATCAGGCGCGGGACTCGCTGAACCAGCGCCCAGCCGAAGGCAGAAAGAGCAGGACTATGACAGCCCAAGCGAGTATGTGAGAGCCGAACACCGCTGGGCCGAACCGTATGATCCACTTCATGCCGATCCCCCGAGCGGTCGCCGTGGTCGTCGACGGTAACCAAGTCCTGGTCATCAAACGGTTCCTCCGACGCAGGCCAGGCGTCACCTGCGTCATGTGCGATGCCGGAGGCCGGCGGGAGTCGCAGTGTCCCGGTCATCACTACGCGGTTCTTCCCGGGGGCCATGTGGAGGATGGCGAGTCGTCGGAGAGTGCGGCGGTCCGTGAACTCCACGAAGAGACGACTCTCACCGGGAAGATCGACCGGTTGCTCTTCACCAGCTCACACAATGGCCGGCCCGCCTTCTACTTCCTCATGCGCGACGTCAACGGCGTACCGTCGCTCTCCGGCGAGGAGGCTCTGGAGCACGGGCCGGACAACAGCTTCGAGCTCAGATGGGCGACGGCGGCCGAGTTCGAGCAGCTGAACCTGTATCCCGCGGATGTGCGTGGACCGCTCGCGGAGCTGCTGCGCGGTTGACCCTTGCTCGGAGCGCCAGCTTCTCGGCCGAAGCCACTTGCCGCACTTGGCGCTTGGTCATGCGGAACGTCGACGACCACCAGCTCGCGTTGCCACGCGATGCTTCCCGACCGCTACGCCCGTTATGAGGTCCTGGCTTCGACCATCGCGGCCGGCCAGCCGCCCTGGTCCCCGATCTCGCGCGGGGCTTCACTCCTATCCCGCGCTTCTCCGCGTGGCGGGGCCGGCCACCGGCGTCGGCCGAGCGCGCCACATCCCGCAACGTGAGCACATCCTCCATTCGCTGTTCGCGGTCCAGTAGGACTCGCTGTGCACCGGCTCGATGTTCTCCACCCGAATCGGCGTGGTCGGCAGCACGGTGGCCGGATCGGCGCCGAACCCGGCCGCCGCACCGTACGGCACCACCCGGCGCAGCCTGCGCGCGGCCGTGGCGAAACCCTCGACCCCCGTACCCGCGACCCTGAACTTCGGCGTGGCTGAACCCCCGCGATCCTCCATGCCCCCAGGTTCTCGCTCGGTTTCCGCCCGGCGCTTCCCTCATTTGCGGGGGTGGGCCGGGGCGGCGAATGAAGGAGGCTTTTGCCGAGCGAATCCCCCTTGGCCGCACAGGCGATCCCGACGAGATCGCTGCCGCGGCGGTCTTCTTGGCCTGCGACCAGAGCTCGTTCACCACTGGCGCCGAACTTTTCGTCGATGGCGGCCTGGCCCAGGTCTGAACGCCGCAACACGAGGAGGCCCAGCGCGCCACCTTCGCCACCCCGGCTCCCCGGCTGCGGGGACTTCCTCACGACAGAGCTCACCGCCGAAGTCGGCCGGATCGGCCTCGCGCCTCGACGCGGACTTGGAGTCGGCGATCCACAGCGGCAGCCCGCCGGGTGCCGACAGTGCCTGGAGGGTGCCGGCGTACTGGCGGGCCTTGCCGGAGTCCAGGCGTCGATGGGCTCGTCCTTGACACTGATGGTCTGCTCGGCGCAGCGATCGATCGGGATCAGAGTGCCGTCCAGGGTGACGTAGGCCAGTCCGTCGGTTTGGGCGCGGTCGAGGGCTTCGTGCAGATCGGCGGCTTGAGCTGCGAGAGCTTCGATGCCTTCGCGGATGAAACGCTAGGCGGTGGCCCAGGAGATGCAAGGGTCGCGCCCGAGCTCGGGAACGTCGTGCTCGCCGCGGAACCAGCGCAGCACTTTTCCGACTTTCGGTGACTCCTCCAGAAAGGCCCGGAACGCCACGAACGGCGGCCAAGAAACGCCAATGGCCCCAGCTATTCGCTGGGATCACCTCAATGTTCGCGCGGCGCCGGGGTGTTGGTGAACACGGCGATGTCACGGTCAAAACAGACGATGACGTGTCCATCTACGCTGATTGCCACCTCTGTTACGGGTTTGGGGAAGTGCAAGTCGGGTCCGATTTGCCTGCGGGTGGTGAGTTTCCACACGCGTACCGTCTGATAACTGGAGGTCACAGCGATGGGTTGACCGTCCACTGTGGCGGCAGCGACGGCTCCGGTGGCTCTGGTGGGAAGTTCGCCGAGGGCGTTGCCCGTGGCCAGGTCCCATATCTTCACGGGGTCTGAGCTGTTGCGGCTAGCGGTGATCGCGGCCGGCCGATCGCCGATGGTGGTGACGGCGAGGTTTTGCACGGATTCGTCGTGCCGATCGGCGGCGGAGGTCGTGGTCGACCGGTTGGTGGTGAGATCGAGCACCTCGAGGGTGCCGTCTTGGGTGACGGTCAGGGCGACTGGTCGGCCGTTGAGGGTGGTGGCGCCGACTGCGCCCGTCCAGCGCCGCCGGCTGGCGCGGGATGCATCGATCTCTTCGCCTGTGTTCAGGTTCCACATGCGGATCGTTTCGTCGTAGCTGCCGGTCACGGCCACCGGCTGCCCATCGAACTCCACTACGGCAGCCATGCAGACAGCGTCGGTATGACCGGTGAACGGCCCGCCTATCTGCGTCCCGGAGCGGAGATCCCATATGCGGACGGCCTTGTCGGAGCTGCCGGTGACCGCCGCCGGTTGGCCGCCGACAAGCGCGGTGGCAACCGCGGTAACCATGTCGGTGTGACCGGTGAGCGGATCACCGACCTGCTCGCCGGTTGGCAGATCCCACACCCGGACGGTCTTGTCGTAGCTGCCGGTCACGGCAACGGAACGTCCGTCAAGCACCGTGGCGGCGACGGCGGAGACATAGCCGGTGTGGCGGTTGAGGGACTCATCGACTCGCCGCCCTGACGACAGGTCCCACATCCGTACCGTGTAATCGTCGCTGGCGGAGACGGCCACCGGCCGCCCATCCACCACCGTCGTCGCGATCGCCCGAACGTGATCGGTGTGCCCGGTGAGCGACTTGCCGATCTGCTGGCGTGACTCCAAATCCCAGATCCGTACAGTTCCGTCGATGCCGCCGGTAACGGCCACCGCCCGCCCGTCCAGAACCGTGGTCGCAATCGCCTTCACAAAGCCGGTGTCGCCACTGAACGGTTTGCCCATCTGCTGGCCTGAGCTCAGATCCCACAAGCGTAGAGTTCCGTCGTCCGCACCGCTGGAAATTGCCACCGGCTGCCCGTTCACCACCGTGGTCACAATCAGCTCAACGTAGTACGTGTGGCCCCTCAGCGGTTTGCCGATCCGCCGGCCCGACTTCAGATCCCACAAGCGTAAGGTGCGGTCGTGGCCGCCGGAGATGGCCACCGATCGTCCATCCATCACCGTGGTCGCAATCGCTGTGACCCAATTGGTGTGGCCTCTGAACGGCTGGCCGATCTGCTCGCCTGACCTCAGATCCCACATGCGTACAGATTTGTCGTGGCCGCCGGAAACTCCCACCGGCCGCCCGTCCATCACCGTGGTCGCAACCGCTTTGACCCAATCAGTGTGACCTCTGAACGGCTCGCCGACTTGCTGACCGGACATCAGATCACACACCCGTACGATTCCGGTGTTGCCACCGGCGAAGACCGCCACCGGCCGCCCATCCATCACCGTGGTCGCAAGCGACTCCACGTAGTCGTAGTCGCCGCGACCGGTGAACGGTTGAGCGATCTGCTGACCTGACGTCAGGTCCCACAGGCGTAGGGTCCGATCGCGACCCCCGGAGACCGCCACCGGCCGCCCGTCCACGACTGCGGTCGCAAGCGCCCATACCCGATCGGTGTGGGCGGTTCGTGGCACCCCGACCGGCTCGCCGAACGCCAGGTCACTCGCCGGCCGACTGGTCCACGCCAACGTCCACCGGGAATTCTTCGTGAACGGAATGCGGGCCGCGCCCGATCGAGAAGAAGACATGGCGGGCATGCTAGCCGCCACCCCTGACAAAGATCAGCGGAGGAAGCGCACGCCTTTGATTGCCGTCGGTCAGGTGCGCGCCGGGTCACCGGGTCATAGGGACTGCTGCCATTGGCCGAACGGCGCGGCATACCGGCTCTTCGAATTCAGGCGGGGTTGAGGTGCCCACGTCCGCGTCGGGGGGTGGCGCATCGGGTCCGTAGTCGCCGGGTTTCGGGGTTGCGGAAGCTGTGGGCGTCGCGGGCGGTGGTCTTGATGTCGTGCCCGAGCCGGACCGGGTGACCGACTGGTTTCAGCACCTCATCGAGCCGACACGGCCGTTCAGCCCGAAAGCCACACCGGCTTGTCCCGGTGCCGGCCGCGATGAGGTGATCGGGCGGCAGCACGCCGCCGCCCCCTGCTGCCACAGCGGACCCGCTGATCCGACGCTCATAGGGGCGGACGAACCTCCCGTTCCGGTCATGGCCCCGCACACGCGTCGTTGTCTACGCGGTGTTGGTCGGCGACCTCAGACGGGGCGAACGCAGGCGCACTGGCCTGCCGCGAGTGTGCCCTCCGCAGCCTCTGCGGCTTCCCACGTGGCGACTTCGGTCCTGGCGGAAGCAACCACCGCTCCGGCCTCGGCCTTCCTGATGCGTGGCTGGACCGCTGCTGCCGTACGCCCTCCGGCCTCGGCCTTCTCGTCGCGCGGCCAGACCACCAGTGCCGTGACAGCTCCGATTGCCGCCAGGCCCGCCAGCACGGTCCACGTGGTCGTGAAGCCCGCGTTCGTGGCGACCCATCCGGCGATGGGATAGGTGACCAGCCAGGCCAGGTGGGACAGCGAGAACTGGGCGGCGAAGACCTCGGGAATTCCGGTGGGATCGACCGCCCGGCGAAGCACCCGCCCGGTCGGCGTGACGATCAGCGCCATCCCGCCGCCGACTGCCGCCCAGATCACCCCGGTCGGCAGTGATGCGGCGATGCTCACCGCGGACATCGTGACCGCCGCGCCGACCGCGAACAGCAGCACGGCGGCACCGATCAGCATGACGAACCGGTCCGCCACCCGGTCCAGGACGCGCGGGAGGACGAGGGCCACCAGCAGCGTCCCCGTTCCGGACGCGGCGAGCACCCAGGCCACGTCGGATTGGGCTCCGCCGAGAACGTCGCGGACGTAGTTCACGGTGTTGACGACCACGATGGAGCCGACGGCGGCGACCACGAGGTTCAGCGCCATGACGCCGCGCAGACTCGGGGTGGCCGCGAAAGTGCGGATCCCCGCCACGGCCCGGTCCCAGGCCTTCGTGTGCGAACTGGGGCGCGCGTTGGGGATGCGTGTGGACAGGACCAGCAGCGCGGACACGGCGAACCCGATGGAGGTGCCGAGGAACAGCAGGTTGAACGACATGAAGGTGAGCGCCACAGCCGCGAGCACCGGGCTCAACAGGCTCTCCATGGTGTAGGCAACCTGCGATGCGGACAGGGCGCGGGTGTAGTCCGCCTCCTTGGTCACGATGTCGGGGATGACCGCCTGAAACGTCGGGGTGAATGCCGCTGACGCGGTCTGGAGAACCCCGATCAGGACGTAGATGTGCCACACCTCGGTGACGAACGGCAGCGCGATCACCACCAGAGCGCGCACCACATCGAGGATCGTGAGAAACCAACGTCTGGGCAGCCGATCGACGTACGCGGCCGCGAGCGGCGCGACAACCACGTACGCGACCATCTTGATCGTCAGCGCGGTGGCGAGAACCGCACCGGCACGCGGACCTGCGAGCTCGTACGCGAGCAGCCCCAGCGCGACGGTAGCCAAACCGGTACCGAACAACGCGATGACTTGAGCGCTGAACAGCCGCCGGTAGTCGCGAATCGCGAACAATCCCATGTCCGTCTCCTCCCGGGCAACCGCAGTCACCACCAAGCACCGAATCATATACCCCTCGGGGGTATTACCTCGGGAGTGTTCTATACTAGGCGGGGGTATATGTCAACGGAGGGCCAGGGGGCGGGACATCGCGCCACGGACGCGCTCGGCGAGTTCGTTGGCGCTGGCTCCGGTCTTTGCCTGCTCGGCCCGCAGCGCGACGTCGAACAGGGCGCGAAACCCGGCCCGGAGCTCGATGGCCCTGATCGCGTTCGGAAATGCCTGTTCGGGGGGGATGTCTGCCTACACGGATTCCGATCCCGACGCGCAGGCAGGTCATCTCCACCTCCTGCCGCATGCAGGAAATCCTCCCGTTGAGCACATCCCACGGCAGGGGAGACCGTGCCCATACGAGGGTGTCCGGGTCCACATCAGCGCCTGTACTGCGTTGCCGGCGCACCAGGTCGTAGGCCATCAGCCGCATCGCCTTGCCCGAGCATGACACATCCAGCAGATAACGAGATCACCAAGCGCGACTCGCGCTGGAACGGCTACAAGGTGCACCTCACCGAGACCTGCGACACCGACGCCCCGCATCTGATCACCTACGTGATCAGCGCGCCGTCGCCCGGCAGCGACTACCTCGCGATCGTCAACCAGGACGGTGCGGTGCAGGTCAACCGGAATCTACCCAACGAGGTCGGGACGGTGCTGCGGGCGATCGGCGATTCACGTCCATGCGGTCGACGTACCGTGTCAGGCCGGTGGCGCCAGGCGTTTTCACGCCCGTCCTGGGCACGTCACACGCCCGCGGCGTCCTCGGCCTCCCAGCGCAGCAGGTCGCCCGGCTGGCACTGGAGCACCTCGCAGAGCGCGGCGAGCGTCGTGAAGCGCACCGCCTTGGCGCGGCCGTTCTTGAGTACCGCCAGGTTGGCGGGCGTGATCCCCACGCGGTCCGCGAGCTCGCCCACGGACATCTTCCGCCTGGCCAGCATCACGTCGATGTCGACGGTGATCGGCATCAGATCACCTCGTCCAACTCGGCCTGCATCTGCGTCGCTTCGACGTCGCGCGCGACGGCCTGGGCGAGCAGCATCCGCAGCACGAACACGATGAGCGCGACCCCCAGGATGGCCACGCCGATCCCGCCCATGATGACGGTGACACCCGGGTCTTCCCGCTGGCCCGGCGCATTGAGGGCCGTGACCGCGAACCACAGGAGGGCAGCCGCCACGATCGCGCCGATCACGGCGTCCACGTACCGGAAGGCGGCGTGGGAGAACACGGTTCCGCGTCGCACCATAGTCACCAACCGCCACACGCTGACCAAGGCGACCTGGCCCGACACCATGCCCAGGATCGTGATAATGCGCAGCGCGGTCAGCGGAAGCGACCCGTCCTCCGGGTCGCTCCCGCTGACCAACACCCACACCATCGATGCCTGTACGAGCACGGTGCCGGCGAGCACCACCACGAGCACGACGCGCAGTGCACGCACTGCCAGTTTTCCCATGTCCCATCCTTCCATCGAATTACGATGAGAATCTATCGAATTTCGATAGCTTAAGCAAGAGCCGGAGCGGAGGGCGGGCGGCGGTTTCGCACCGTGACGGCCACGCGCCGTCGTCCTGCTTCCGGCCCTTGTCCCCTGTCCGTGATCACCCCTTCCGATCACGGCAGTCGATCACCGTAGAGCTCGGGGGCGAGCTCCGCGATGCTGAGCCGCTCTGGGTTACGCCGGCAAGGCGGGACAAGGCGGTCGGATGTAACAACTTTGGGCAAAGAATCTTCATCTAACGCGCCGTGGACGCACTGAGCGCGGGGGATCCGCAGCACATCGGGGATTACTGGCTGGCTGGACGCCTCGGCTCGGGCGGTCAGGGAGTCGTGTACGAGGCCTACGACCCCGAGGGACGCAGGGTCGCCATCAAGGTGCTGCACGCGTCGGACAACAACGGCAGCCGCGACCGCTTCGCCAAGGAGGCGACCGCGGCCGGCAGGGTGGCCTCGTTCTGCACGGCCCGGGTGCTCGCCGCCGACCTGGAGGCGAGCAAGCCGTACATCGTCTCGGAGTATGTGGCGGGACCGAGCCTGCGCAAGGCCGTGATGGACAGGCGCAGGTTCACCGAGGACGATCTCCACCGGCTGGCGACGGCGATCGCCACCGCGCTGACCGCGATCCACGACGCGGGCGTCATCCACCGCGACCTGAAGCCGGACAACGTGCTGCTCGGCCCGGACGGCCCACGCGTGATCGACTTCGGCATCGCCCGCACCATGGACATGTCGCTGACGAAAACGGGCGAGGTCTCGGGCACGCCCAGCTACATGGCGCCCGAGGTGTTCATCGGGGAGCGCGCGGGGGCACCCGCCGACGTGTTCGCGTGGGGTGCCGTCATGGTGTTCGCCGCCACGGGGCAGGACCCGTTCAAGGCGGACACCCTGGGCGGCATGATGCACCAAGTGCTGTCCTCCGCACCGGATCTGCGGGGGTTGCCGCCGCGGCTGGCCCCGCTGGTGGCGGCCGCGATGGCGAAGGATCCCGCCGCCAGGCCCGCGGCACGCGACCTGCTGCTCGCGCTGGTCAGCGGCAACGCCGCCGACACCAGGGGCCTGCTGGCCGCGGGCAGCCGCTCGGCGCAGGGCGTGCACGGGCTCGACCAGGGTGATCCCGAGCTGGGGACGATCGCGGAGGACGCCTACACGGCGCTCACGCCGGAGGAGCGCGACCTGGCCGCCGCGGTGTTCCTGCGGATGGTGACCGTGGGCGAGGACGGGTACGAGAGCGGGCGGTGGGCCTCGCGCGAGGAGCTGTACGGCGGGCGCCCGGAGCGCGAGGCGGCGGCGGTCGAGCGGATCCTGCGGGCGTTCTCGTACGTGGTGACCACGAAGGACACCTCGGTCGCGCTGTCCAGGCCCGCGCTGCTGAGGGCCTGGCCGCGGTTACGCATGTGGGTCGACGCCGACCGCGACGGCCTGGCCGTACTGGGCCAGATCTCCGCGGCGGCACGGCACTGGTCCGACAACGGCAGGCGGGACGGCGACCTGCTCCAGGGCAGCCGTCTGGAGCAGGTGCTCAGCTGGGCGGCGACCGGCCGCCGTCACGTGACGCTCACCCCCGCCGAGCGGGACTTCCTGCGGGCAGGCACCGAACTGACCAGGAAGCGGACCCGTCGCAGGACGCTGACCACGATCGCGCTGGCCGGGCTGCTGGTCGTGGCCATGGTCGCCGGAGGGCTGGCCGTCTATCAACGGCAGCAGGCCACCGAACAGCGTGACATCCTCACCGCCAAGCAGGTGGCGACGGAGGCCGACCGGATGCGCACGACCGACCCGGTCAAGGCGATGCTGCTGAGCGTGGCCGCCTGGCGGGTCTCACCGCAGTTGGAGACCCGATCCAGTCTCATCGCCTCCCTGCAGCAGCAGGAGGCGGCGGTCTTCCGCGATCCCCTGGTCAAAGGCCTTGCCCATCGCGCCCTCAGCCATGACGGCCGCACACTCGTCAGCGTCAGCGAGGCCGGCGTGAACGTCTACGACGTCCGCACCGGCAAGCGCACTAGTGGCTGGGCCGGGCTGAGGCTGAAGGACGGGACTCCCCAGGAGCCGGCGCTCAACAAGAGCGGCCGCCTGCTCGCCCTGACCATCGGTTCGGAGCTCGGCGTCTGGGACCTCACCTCGGGCAAGCAACTGGTACGGCGCTCCCTGTCGGAACGCGGCGGGTTCAGCGCGATCTGGGGTGAGCACGAGTCGATCCTCACCGTGATGCGCCAAGGCGAAATCGTCTACCTGTTGGACGTGGCGACCGGCAAGCAGTTCGGCAAGACTCCCTACACGGACGGCAGCATGGTCCCGTCGCAGCCTCCGCTCGTCGATCCGACAGGCAAACACCTGCTGATGACGGGTGGGCGCTTCGACGAGCTGACGCTGCCGGGATGGACCCCGGAACGGCGCCTGGCGCCCTGCCGAACTCACTCGGACGTGGCGGCTTTCACCCCGGACGGCAAGACCATCGCCTGCGCGAACGCCACGATCGCGCTCGTCGACGCGGCGACCGGTCGTGAGCACAAACTGGGCGATGAAGACTGGGCCTGCGACATCTGCACGAAGTCCGGGGCCAAGCTGCGCTTCAGCCAGGACGGCGACTACCTGGCCGCCTTCGCCGAACGCGAGCTGCGCGTGTGGAAGGTCGCCGATCGCAAGCAGATCCTCACCTACCGGGCCGAGGACGAGCTGACCGACCTTCGGTTCGACCCCGACGGCAGGACCCTGCGCTACCTCTACGACAACATGGTCATCAGCCTCGACCTGTCGCCGAGAGCCGGCGCCACCCATGTCCGGAAGGGAGTGGGGAAGCTCAGTCCCGGAGGACAGTGGGTGGCGATGGAGGATCCCGATCAGAACCGCCTCGGGCTCTGGGACCTGCGCAGCCGCAAGGAGGTGGCGACGTTCCCGCTCGGCGAATTTGGGGCATGGGGATTCGACCGGACCGGCACACGCATGCTCATCGCCGACATCGCGAGCGTGCGGCTGATCGACCTCGCGACACGCAAGAAGCTCTGGCAGATCTCCACGCCGCACACGAACACGAACAACCCCGAGCGTGTCGACTTCAGCCAGGACGGCAAGACGATCACGCTCACGCTCCAGCCCTCTTCCCAGGAGGGCAGCTTCCGGCTGCTCGTGCTGGACACCGCCGGCGGGCACGTCCTGCGTACGTTCAGCTCGCAGATCGACGGCGGGCCGTACACACCGGACGGACGCCTCGCCTCGACCTTCGGAAGGTTCATCGACCTCACCGCCGGCAGGCCGGTCGACGCGGCCTTCGATGTCGTACGCGGTGCCTCGGCAGTGGCCGTCAGCGGCCAGGGGCGGCTGGCGTTCAGCGCCGGTCCGGCCGGCCGCATCGCGATGTGGAAGGTCCAGGGGCCGGCCCAGATCACGCCGGTCCTACGCGGGACGACGGGTGAGATCGCGGAACTGGCCTTCTCCCAGAAGGGCGATCTGCTCGCCAGTGTGACCACGGACGGCATCCTCCAGGTCTGGGACGTCAACGCCATGCGGCGGCTCGGCGGCGCGTTCAACCTGCACGGCTCCCAGATCACCTCGCTCGCCTTCAGCCCGGACGACTCCACCCTCTACGCCGCCGACTGGGGTTCCGTCTACAAGCTCCCGATCGGTGCCGAGCGGATCGTCCAGGACGTGTGCCGCCGTGCCGGGCACACGCTCTCCCCGGCCGACTGGGCCTCCTTCCTCAAGGACGTGCCCTACCGCGACATCTGCCCGACCAGGCAGCCCTAGTGAGCTGGTGGCACTGGTGCACCTGCCTGGCGATGGAGCACGGTGAGTTCTGCTGCTCCGGCACTTCACGTCAAGCCGCTCATGCAGATCATCGACGATAAGGGAGCCTTCCGTGGCAGGGTCGGCGCGGAAGCCTCCTTCTCGACCGGCTCCCGGGCGGCGGACATGATGGCGGTGTTCCGCATCACCGACTTCCGCTGACCGGCCGGGCCCTGAGCGGCAAGCTGTCCCGAGTTCCGCGCTGCGCCTTGAGAGATCATGCCGCTGACCAGGCGCTGATGTGCACCTACATGTCTCGTTCAGCCATCGTGAAGCCTCACCAGTGCCCTGGATGTCTCGCCGCAGCGCGCAAGACAGGGCTTGCGCGCCTGGGATGGCCCCTCTGCCAGCCCTGACCCGAAAATACAAGAGCGGAGGCAAGGAATACCCCGCTCGCTTTCAGCAAAGACTATTACCACTTGGGATCCGATCTGCACAGGATCGTTATAAGACATCCCTTATCCCGCCAACCCCACTCTCTTACTCTTTTCCCTGCTATATCCCCCAAGCAAGGACCCTGATGAAACTCTTCTTCGCAGGCCTCGTGGCAACGGCCGCGGCCGTGTGCGCGGTGGCCGTACCGGCTCAGGCGACATCCGTCGCATCCGTGCAGGCCGCTCCGGTGAACCCGGTGAAAGCCCTGAAGGCCCAACTGGTCCCGGGCAAAGGCGTAAAGATCAACGAATCAAGCGGCATCACTCTCGATTTCACCGCCGACGACCAGGCTATGCAGGTACAGGTGAACACCAACACGGTCGGCACCCTGGCTTTCGGCAAAGGCAACGTAGCGGCTGCCGACCTCCGTGTCCGCATGTCCTCACGCCAGAAAAAGCCCAACCCTCCCTACCGGGTCATCGCTGAGGGCAGAAACGCCTACGTGACCAACGCCGGCATCGCCAAGGCGCTGCCTTCCGGTCTTTCCTGGATCCAGTCGAAGGCCAGTGGGCGCGACAACGCTCTCCTCAACGTGGGCGTCACTCCCGCAGAACTGCAGTTCATGCTGGACAACGCATCAGAAGTAGCGACCGGCCAATATCAAGGCACCGCCACACTCGCCGAATTCCGGCACGACAAGTCCGCCGGGGAAGGCAACGTCGAGTTCCACCTGTACTTCGATGAACACAACCAGCTCACCCGCACGGTCGTCGACACGACGACCTTCCCGGACGACGACACCACGGCCTATGACCAGATGGCCTTCCACACCGATACCAAGTATTCGGGCTGGGGCGCCAAGGTGAAGATCGCCGCACCGGCGGCCAGCAAGGTCATCAGCGAGAAGAAACTCAACGCTAAGACCCGCAAGGCCGTCATAAAGGCCGGCTATCCGGAGAGCGGCCCCTTCTGACCTGCACGTCGGCGGGCGACGCGTACATCTTTCCCACCTGAGCGGCGTCCCCTTCAGAGGGGCAGGGGACCCCATCAGGAGGCCGTCCGTGGCTGAGCTGGCCAAGAGCACATTCCTGCACCTTGTAGCGTGAGCTCGGGGACGCTCAAGGGGTTAGATCTGCGGCCAGGAGAGCATGAAGATGCTCATCATGAAGCTGGCCATCACCGAACCTCTTCGCTGATCGCATCACACCTTCGAGCACGAACCCCGACTTCTGCGCCACCCGGCACGAGGCGTGATTTTCGACAGCATGGGTGAGGACAATCCGTTCAAGCTGCAGCGCGGTTATCGCCCATGTAGTGACTGCCTGGACAGATGCGGTGGCGGCGCCTCGGCCGCGCACCCACGGCGCAATTCGGTATCCGATCCGGGCCTGAGCGTTCTCCAGGTCAAGCCCATGTAGCGCGATGTTGCCAACGTAGCGCCCGGACTCTGCGTCGAGAATCGAGAACGTGGCGTGTGTTCCGTCTGACCAATCGGCGCCCTTGAGGCAGTCGGCGATGGCGGCGGCCTCGTCCTCGATGCGGCAACGGGGATTCCAAAGAAGCACGTCGGGGTCCCTGGCTAGGCGCAGGACCTCCGGAGCGTCGGTCGTGCTGGGCGGTCGGAGGTCGAACATCGCTGTGCGAAGCTCGACCGACGTTGGCGCAATAGATGGCATATCCCGAAAGGATGCCATGAAGATCGCCGAAAACGGCCGTGCTTGGTCGTCCTTCGGGCGGGCCGGTCTGGCCCGCCCGAAGGACGCCGAGAGTGAGCACCGTCGCTATGCTGGCTGCTGCTAGCAACTGATCACTCTGTTGCGACGACCCCTCGAATCCGCCCTTAATACCTGCTCAGGGGCCTTTCAGTTGCAGAGCCGACGAGGGGAATCGAACCCCTGACCTTCTGTTTACAAGGGACTTCGAGACTATCCACGGGTGTCCACCGCCGTCACGGACGCCTGCTCGGCGACTCCCATAGCTTGATCGACTTCCAAGGACGTCCACCCGCGTACACGGACGTTGTTAGCATCCGCGTTAGCAAGATCAGGTACGGACTAGGACCAGCGGAGACGCGCTTCGGAGCGATCAGAAGCGACCCAGCGGAGGAAGCTTACTGTCAGCAGGAGTTGTGAGAGCAGAGTCCGGCGACCGTACGACGACTCAGCGCCGCCTTGTATGCGATCATCAAGGAATGACAACGAGAAAGGTCCATGGTCGCTGACCACCGGCTCGCGCTCCACGCGACGCTCCCCGATCGCTATGCCCGACATGAGGTTCTGGCCTCGACCATCGACCACCGCGGCCGGCTCGCCGCCCTGGTCGCCGACCCAGCCCAGGGCTTCGTCCCCATCCCTGACCGCTTCTGGCTACGGCCGCCCCCGCGCTACGACGCGGCCGCCGTCATCTGCGACGGCGCGGAGATCCGCGAGATCCCGCTGACAGATCTCGACCGATGGTTCACCTACATCGACACCTTAGGCGACGGCATCGTGCTGGCCACCGCCCGCTGTGCGCGTGTGGGCATCGACGACAAGCGCTACCTGGAGCCGATCCCAGAGGACGAGCTACACCTCACGAAAAACGTCCGGGTGATCGATGAAGGCGGACAGACCCTGTCGGCCTTCTACGCCGGTGACGGCATCGAGCAACTCATGACAGACGCCCAGGGCACCATCTGGATCAGCTACTTCGACGAGTCGAACTACTGGCTCCCCAACCCGGACGGCACCCGCTCCCGCCGCTTCGCGATCGGCCTGACCCGCTGGAGCAGCGACGGCGGCCAACCCTGGATGGCGCCGCCCCACACTCCAGGCATCTTCTGGTGCGACTGCTACGCGTTGAACGTCGGAAGCGACGTGGTCCACGCCTGCCCTTACCCCGACTTCCCACTGATCGAGATCGATGGTCACGGCGTCCGCAGCATCACCCCGAACCCCATCACACGCTGCCACGGCCTGGCCGTCTCACGTGATGAGACTCACTTCCTCGATCAACACCGAGTGGCTGGCGAGTTCCGCTGGGAGATCCGCAGAGGCCGCCGACAGGACGGAGCCATCACCGAATCACACCGACTGAACCTGCTACTGCCACACAACCGACCCCCGACCGGCTGGGCCCGAGGAAAGATCGGCAGAGACGGCACACTGTGGCTACACGAGGACGGAGACCCGCGCCACTGGTACCGCTATGAAATGAACTCCTAAATCCAATCCAGACTAGCGGCAACGTGAAGAAGCCCCTGACCGATAACGCCTGTTCAGGGGCTTCCTACTGCAGAGCCGACGAGGGGAATCGAACCCCCGACCTTCTGTCTACAAGGCATTACCGGCGCTTTAGGTGGCCTGACCAGGCATGTCGCGCCGCAGGTCAGCAGTCCTATGAGGCGCAACGAGTGCGCATCCATGTGCGTCACTTACAGGAATCCATTGCACTCCATCGCATTCGATCAAGTGCGGTGCGATGGGCCGGCCTGCCTGACGGAACAGATCCTAGACCGGCCAACTCAGGGTAGAGATCAGATCGCAACGAACCGTCCGGGTTGTCTCCTCGATCCAGTACGAGCAGCAAACCACCTGTCCGTTGTGGAGCGTTCCCGGAATGACTGCCACCCACAGGTTGTCGAAGCTAGGCTCCCGTCGCGCACCCGAGTAAGGGTCCTCCCAGCGATTCATGATCCACCGCGTGACGGCTAAACACACATCGCCAATCGCGGCGGATGCCGGCTCGGTCTTCTCCCAGAGATCGAGTCTCTCTACGAACCTTTGGAGTTCCCAGTTAGCGTTGTCAGGCACGGGCAGCCAGCCACGCGCGGATGTCCTCCAGACTGTCCGTGCGTCGCGGCTCGTTCATGCGCCGCATGGCGGCTTGCAGCATGTCCTTCACCTCAGCGGGATCAACGCCGAGGTCGCTCTCCTTCCCGGCCTGAGCGGCGAAGAACTCCCTGAGCCATCCCACCTCGATCGCGGCATCCCCGCTTGGCCAGCGGGCTGCGTCAGCCCGCTGCCATGGCGGTTCAGCGTGAATGCGGTCTTCCAACTCCTGTGTGCTGAGCGAGCCGTACCTGCTGAGGACGTAGCCAATGGTGTTCAGTTCGGCCTCACTCAACGCGCCGAGGTTGTCGGTGTCTGCTTCCTCGTCCCAGCACGCATCCACTCCAGGACCGGTATCCCCTGCCGCAATGGTGTCCTCAAAGAGCGGGCGCCCGCTGAAGGCCAGGTGGTGGCCCTGCGCGTAGTACAGGAGCGCCTGAAGTTTCCTGGCACCCAGCTGAGACCGCCGTTGGCGGAATGCTTCGACGACGGCGCGCGCTGAGGCTGGCATGCTTTGACAATAGGCCGCGGGGCGCGGCCAGTCCGAGGGTTCATCTGGTTGAGACATACGGCTCTCTACACGTTGGGCACGTGCCACTCCTGTTGGTCGCGTCATGGTCCAGTCCCCTCGCCGTAGTCGTGGGCCACGATTTCGACGCTACGCCGCTCCATGTAAGGCGTCATGAGACGTCGAGGTAAGACGAGGGCGACCATGAGAATCGCCCCGGCCCTCCGTATTTGTGCGATGCAGTGAGAAATTGGCGCTCCGGATCCCAGTCCAAGTCGGGGATCTTGTCCGTCACCCGCCAAATATTCGGAGCAGACGACCAGCCGCGGCGCGGCGCGTGCACATAGACCGGCCCGTTGCTCGGCTTCGCACACAGTTCGGCCAAGGGCTTCATCAGCTTGTCCAGAGCCGACTCCGCCACCCCTCCCCGACAAGTGAAGGCCCGCACCAGATGCCCGGTCTGGGTGCCGACCATGATGTGAGCTCGACAGGCGCGCCGCAGCCGCTGCTTCGGGTTGATCGTTATTCAGTCCGGGTCGTTACCATCGTTGACCCGTACGACCTCCACGGACACGCTGCTGTCGACCCGGACCAGCGTCTGCGGATCCTCACTCACCAGCCACGCCGCCATGTACCCAGAGTGAGTGACCGAGGCGGGGATGGGCAAGGCACTTATACAGGTTCAGGGTCTCCAGGACCATCGAGGTCTTGCGTCAGAACGCGCTCCATCAACCTCTCGACGGCGTTGAGCGCATAGCCACGTTCCTCCGCGGCGAAGTCGATGAAGTCGGCCAGGAACCAGGCAGCGTATGTCCAGGCCAGGAACTCGCGCTGCGAGATGGGGCCGCGAGTTTCACGCCACTGCCGACAGGACCGATTCAGGAAGGCTGCGGTGAGTCCTCCTGCCACATCCGGCAGCACCTCGTCCGGGACGCCCTCCATGACTCGAATTTTGCGGATGGCGGCAGGGATGAAGTCGAAAGGGTTGTCGTCGAGGAGCACGCACAGCATGTCCACGAGATTCATGCAGGCCACCCCAACATCGCGGATGCGCTGCGTGTCGCTCATGCCAGCCACAAGTTGCGCGAAAGCCTCTTGATCACCTTCGGCGACAGGATCGCCTGTCCGCTTCATTGAGCGGATAAGCTCTATGGCCGTCTCGAGGTCGCCGAATTCGTCCAGATAACCGCGGTCTACTGATGGATCGCCATCGATCGGTTCAGGCACGACCTGAGCGTAACCATGCCAGCTTGGGTTGTCTCCGAGACAACGGAACTGAACGCTGCCACGGCTGAGCATTGCAGAACGACCGATCGGACTTGCCTCGACCTTGCCATCCACGCCCATACCTCGCACGCCGCCGCCCTCAGCGAAGCCCAGCTCAAGCGAAGGGCAAGGCGACATCGTCTAAGCGCGCTCGGCGGATTCGCACTGACGCAGCTTTGGCAGAGCCGCAGGGAGACCATCGCCCGCTCCTACGAGCACCGCCGAGAGGCTCACGTCCAATTCCTGAAGACTTTCAACGGGTACTGGAACGCGACGGCATTCCACACGATGTACAGCGAAGGGCCGGCCTCGTCCGACCTCGATCCAGCCCAGTTCGAAGCCCTGTTCAACGCACTGCTGACCGCCCAGGTCTTCGCTTCGGCACAGAGCTATCGGGCGGCGGTGAGCGCCAGGGATCACCTAATGGCCTACATGAAGACGGATGGAATGGAGCATCTCGATGATCTCCAAGCTGCCTTCGACATCTGCGTCCGGGCAGTGCGTAAGGAGCTCCGCGTGAAGTAGCGCATTGGATCGGTGCGAGACCGTTGCAGTACGGCGCTGCTGTACAGAGATCACCAAGGCCCTCCGGGATCATCCCGAAGGGCCTTTGAACTGCAGAGCCGACGAGGGGAATCGAACCCCTGACCTTCTGTTTACAAGACAGATGCTCTGCCGATTGAGCTACGTCGGCGCGGCCTACCAGTGTAGACGCTAGAGGCGCCTGTGACGAGCGACTTCGTACAGCGCCACTCCGGCCGCCACTCCCGCGTTGAGCGACTCGGCGGCCGCCTGCATCGGGATCCGGGTCACCACGTCGCACTGCTCCCGGACCAGCCGCGAAAGGCCCTTGCCCTCCGAGCCCACGACCACCACCAGGGGCTCGGCGAGCAGGTCGACGTCGCCGATGTCGGTCTCGCCGGCGCCGTCGAGGCCGATGACGAACAGGCCCGCTTCGCGGTACTCCCGCAGCGCCGCCGTCAAGTTGGCCGCGCGGGCCACGCGCATGGTGGCGAGGGTGCCCGCGGAGGTCTTCCAGGCCCCGCCCGTGACCCCGGCCGAGCGGCGGGAGGGGATGAGGAGGCCGTGGGCGCCGAAGGCGGTGGCCGAGCGGGCGATGGCGCCGAGGTTGCGCGGGTCGGTGACCGAGTCGAGGGCCACGATCAACGGGACCTCGGCGGCGTCGTGCGCGAGCTCCACGAGGTCGGACGGGTGCGCGTAGTCGTACGCCGGGATCTGGAGCGCGATGCCCTGGTGGACGACGCCCTCCGACAGGCGGTCGAGCTTGTCGCGGGAGACTTCGAGCAGTGCGATCCCGCGCTCGGCCGCGATCCTGATGGAGTCGCGTACGCGATCGTCGTTGTCGATGCGCTGAGCGACGTAGAGGGCGTTGGACGGGACGCCCGCCTGCAGGGCCTCGAGTACGGGGTTGCGACCGCCGATGTACTCGGGCGCGTCCTCGGAGCGCCGCTGCCGCGCCGGAGCGGGACGTCGGGTGCCGCCGCGATCCTCGCGGGCGATGCGCTCTGTACGGGCCTTGTCCTTGTACCAATGCCGCATTTCGGCAGGCGGGGTCGCGCCCTTGCCCTCGAGCGACCGGCGGCCCTGCCCTCCGGCGCCTTTGGACGGGCCCTTTTTCTTCGCGGGCCTGCCCGAAGCCCTACCGCCTGCTGCCATGCCAATAAGGGTACTCGGGCCGCCGGGCGCCTTATCCCACGCCGGGAACGGCGCGTTCCTCCGGGGCCGGGATGCGGAAGATTCCGTACAAAGCACCCAGCGCCGCCGGGTCGCCGGACGCCTCCGCGCGACGCTCCTTGACCGCCTCCGCGAACGTCGTACGCCCGGCCGCCATGTCCACCAGCACCTCGTCGTCGGTCTCGATGACGGCGTCCGGACGCTGCGCCGGACCGTGCTGGGTGTCGATCGTCCCGTCCTGGACCAGGGCATGGAAGACCTCGTCCCCCACCCGGAACTCGTACATCGCCCGCACGCCCCGCGCCGCCTCCGCGTCGAAGCAGGCCCTCAGCCCCAGAACCGCCCATCCGCCGTGGAACGCCTCGCCCTCCCGGCGTTCGCCCATGGCCCATTTCATGCCCCAGCGCGCCAGGGCCAGCACGGCGGGCGCGAGTTCGGCGCCGGCCTCCGTGAGCGTGTACGCGGGGGTACGGGCGGGCGCCGGGAGTGTGACCTTCCGCACCAGTCCTTCACGTTCGAGATGCTTCAGGCGCGCGGCCAGCAGGCCCGTGCCGAGCCCGCGGAGGCTGTTCTGGAAGTCGGAGAAGCGCTTGGGGCCGGTCAGCAGGTCACGCACGATGAGCAGCGTCCAGCGCTCCCCTACGAGGTCGAGCGTCCGCGCTGTGGCGCAGAACTGGTTGTACGTCCGATCCACTTCATCAGCTTAATCTCGGGCTTCCCCTTTTCGAACCCTCGACTACGTCGACGAGTAGCTGGGTGAGTAGTTCTGGATGTTCGAGCATCACGTCGTGCGGGCTGTCGATCGCGAGCGTCCGGTAGCCGACCGACTTGGCGAACTGCTCGAATGGAAAGGTCTGGGGCTGGCAGAAGATGCCCGTCCCGGGGATCCGGTCGACGGCCCCGCTGAGGCGCATCGTGTCCGTGAATGTACGCAGCGGGTGCGGGCGCAGCCTCTCCCGGAGCCAGGCTGCGTCGGCGGGGTCGGTGATGCCGAAGAGCTCCGGCGCGGGGGCGGGGATCAGCCCGCCGTCAGCGGAGGCGCGGATGGCCTGAACGAAGGTGCCGGGGGCGAGGGTGAACATGCCGGCGCCGTTCGAGCCTGCCCAGCCGTCCACGAGCACGACATGGTGTACGCGTTCCGGCCGGAGGTCGGCCGCCTGGCGTACCACCAGGCCTGCGTAGCTGTGTCCGACAAGCACCGTACGGTCGTCCTCGGGTGCGGCGTCCAGGGCGGTGAGCACCTGTTCGACGTGGTCGTGCAGGCCGGTGTCAGGGGTGTGGGGCAGGTCCGGGGTGATCGTGCGGGCGCCGGATCGTTCCAGGAGAGGTACGACGCGGTCCCAGGCCCACGGCCCGTGCCAGGCGCCCGGTACCAGGACGAACGTGGTCATCTCTCCCCCATCCTGGGCATCACCTGCGCGGCGAACTCCTCCATGGCCGCCCGGTGATCGTCCACGGCCAGCCTGATCACCACATGCCGGGCACCTGCCTCGATGTAACCGTTCAGCCAGTTCGCGGCCTCTTCTGGGGTGCCGGCGAACATGGCCTGGATGCTCTCGACGAACTCGAGCGGCGCATTGTAGTAGCGCTCGATGCTGGTGCGGAGGCGGTGACGGGCGCGTTCGGGGTCCTCGTCCAGGCAGATGGTGGCGTACAGGGCCGGGGTGAAGGGGTGGGCCGCCGAGGCTCTGGGAGATCCGGGCTCGCGCATGCCGTCCGTGGGCGGCACTTCGGGGTTGCTGGCTGTCGACGAGGCCCCGGAGGCTGCCCACGAGACTTCAGGGGTACTGCCTGTTGATGGAGCTGCCGACGAGACTTCGGGGGTACCGGCTGTTGATGCGGCCTGGGGCGTGCCGACCGACGTCAGCGCGTTCAGGTCCTCCATGTAGGCCTTCCGCGTCGGCGGGTACGGCAGCCAGCCATCGGCCAGGCGGGCCGCCCGCCGCAGTGCCCGTTCACCGCTGCCCGGCAGCCATATCGGCGGCCCACCGGCCTGTACGGGCTTGGGGTCGAGCGTCACATCGTGGAACGTGAAATGCCCGCCCTGGTGCGAGATCGTTTCGCCGGTCCAAAGGCGTCGCATGATGTCGATCGACTCCTCCATGCGGCTGATCCGGCGCTTGAAGCCGACTCCGAGCGCCTCGAACTGGGCCTCGGTGTTCGGGTGGGCGAATCCTCCGCCCATGCCGACGATCAGCCGTCCGTCCGCGATGCCGTCGAGTGTCGCCAGTTGGTGGGCGAGGAGGAGCGGGTGGCGGAGGGCGGGGAGCAGTACGGCGGTGCCGAGCGTGATCTGGTTCGTGGTGGCGGCGACTGCGGCAAGCATCATCAGCGCGTCGGCTCTGGGGCGCGTCACCGGGCTGTCGCCCGCCCACACCGAGTCGAACCCTAATTCCTCGGCCAGCCTCGCCTGCTCGATGAGCGCGGACAGGTTGTGGTTGCCGAGCACTGTCCAGTCACGTGTCGGGAGTAAGTAGCCGATTTTCGGTCTCATGGGATCGTCTCCGGGTCGCGGGTGGGGGTCGCGGGTGGGGGTCGCGGGTGGGGGTCGTGGGTGGGGGTCGTGGGTGGGGGTCGTGGGTGGGGGTCGTGGGTGGGGGTCGTGGGTGGGGGTCGTGGGTGGGTGTTAGAGGCCCGGGTG